>NZ_JACJKU010000130.1 GCF_016901675.1 Limosilactobacillus coleohominis | reverse complement strand
AAAACTCTCACTTAACAGTTAGTTCTAATTGCAAAACAAAAAACAGCCCAAGCAAAATGACTGCTTGAACTGTAAATTTTATTATCAGTACCGATTGACAAAGAACCATAAAAAGCGGCACTAATATTTCTATCAGTACCGAATAATGTAGAACCCTTTTTCCTAATTGAGACGCTGTTCACGTATCTTGTGAGATTGTAATTGAGAGACCTTCAATGCTCTTCTTCTATAAAGCCACATTACAATCGCTACAAACCATGTAAGGAAACTAGTAATCTCTGATATGCAGTCAACCCATGAAAGTCGATACTTAACTTTAAATGTGCTCGTTCTTTCAGGTGACTTTATCATTATCCTATTGTATTTGTCCGTACTATATCTTACTTTTCGCCCACGACTATCATTAACCTGTAAATTTTTATAATTCATAATTGGAAATACGATATTTGTAGCTTTAGCAAATTTATTACTTGTAAAAGCCAGTTCATTTGCTTTTGCTTCAACATAAACCCGTTTGGCTTTCCCATTAACATATGCAGTGTGATTACATAAATCACTGATAACATGTTGACCTTTTTGGGGTGTATAATTTTGAAAATGAAAAGATCCAAGCCTTTGTAACCTATTCATACCCGAAAAGATAAATTGTCCATTTCTGGTATACCGAACTTGTTGTGCCGCAGTCAGCATGTTTTTCTTTAAATAATGCATACTAGAAATATAGGGTGTTACAACGAAAACGAAAATACAACTTAAGTAAATCCCCAATTTAATATCATTTAATTTTTTAGTTTGTAAAAGTTCACAAATACTTGCTCCACCAACGATACTAAATAGCATAGTTGCAATCCCCAAAAACCGCCAAGGAAACTGTATCACTGAAACTACCGTATTTTGAAATAACGACCATGGAAAAAGAGATGTAGAAAGTATAGTAAATACCCATCCCAAAAAATATATTACTTTGTAATCCCTCTTTAGCCTACGTAATGTGAAAGGACTTATGATTGCTACAGTTAAAATTACAATACCAATATTATAAGTGTTACCTCCAAAAATAGCACGATTTATATTATTATCTAATGAAGCTGAAAATAATTTTGTTGGCAACAGTGCACTAGTTGCTAAGTCTACAACATCTGGCTGAGGATATTTTTGAAAAAGCTCTTGTTCAATAAAGGGAAAAATAAAAATAGCAGAACTTAGAATTGATACAATAATTGCCTTCATAAAGGCAACTACTCGCTTTTTAATATCATTTATATGAGGTATCAATAAGACCAGTAAGATAATTAATAGAACAGAATTTAAAATAACACTTAATAAATGAGATAACAACACAAATGAAAAACCAAATGCTAAATATGGCCAATCATGATAATTCCCTTTTAGAATGGCGTACATCCCATATATACAAAGTGTAAGAAATGTTAGCGCTATGTACTCACCTAATGCAAACCTTTTAAAAGCATCAATAATTCGATATGTACTAAAACCATAAAGGCACGCTGAAACATATGCCTGTACCCAATTCTGAGAGTATTTTTTTATTGTCACATATGTAAGACTTAAGGTTAAAAGGTTGTAAAATGCAATTCCTAAATAAAATGCAACCACCTGATCATTACACAGTATTGAAAAAAACGAAAAAGGTAAGATAGTTACCCATGGATAAAAAAGGTTTAGCGGATAACCAATTTTCCCAAAAGTATGAGTATAAATTCCTACAAAATAATTCCATGATTTAATATTTTCAGTCATTTCTTTAATTCTTTGCAATTGAAAAACCATATCATCTCCAAGGTAAACAGTATTCGTTTTTGCCAAAGGATATACAAATATTAATG
>NZ_JACJKU010000129.1 GCF_016901675.1 Limosilactobacillus coleohominis | reverse complement strand
CGCCGAATGGCGTTTTTTTATTTACCACCAACTGGGTGGCTAACTTCATTCTATAATCCACCAAGAAAATATCATGTCATTTTTTCAGAATAACTCGATAAAATCCACTATTAAATCTATTTAGTATTGATTTGGGCTGTCAATTAAGATATAAATAACGTTATTATATCTAACTAAGAAGTTATTATTATGCATTCTAAACAAATTGGACTCACACTTTCTACAATCGCAATTTTGTCTATCGGCTTAGCTGGTTGTGGCAACAGCAGTACTAACCACCGTAATCTTCCTGCCACATCCACATCCCAAACAAGTTCCACTAACCATGAAGCATCCGCCTTATGGAACAATTCTAAAGATCAAAAGCTTTCTGATTTTATGAACCAGTAGGCACCAACAATGAACCAATCATACACAAAGTATAATGGTTATCACCAACTAAAGGTCTCCACTGGTGCCGAATACCCAGCTGATTTACATAAAACCACCGTTAATGGGTCGAACGCATCAATTGGCTAGGCCCCTTCTGGCAAGGGTTCATATGATTACAATGTTGTAGCATTATACAACTACAACAAATCTGGCGCGCCAACAGGTGGTCATATCACATATGCATTTGCATTCCATAATTGTGAACCAGTAGCTTTGGTAGACGAAAGTACTAATGGCACCCCAAACTGGACACCAACTAAAAACTCTGATGTTTCTAGCAATTTCGCAAGTATTGACAATACCAGTGAATCGAATTCCAGCCAGAATCCATCTTCATCTTCTGCTTCATCCTCTTCTTATAAGAGTTCTGTTCACTTAACTGGTGGTGACAGTTCAGTTGCTTACATTAAATCTAAAATGGGCGACCAAAATTGGGCAGTAGAAGGTGGTAACTATGGAAAAGGTGAACCGTCTTCCGATAACTACAACTCCTTGCGAAACGACAATGGACACATATACTACGTTTACCAAGATGGTCGTATTGAAAAAGCTAACGATTAACAAATTTGCTAATTTAATTTACACAAAAGGGCCTGCTTAGTGATTAACTGACACTAAGCAGGTCTTCTTCATTTTCTAATTAACAATCACTATTTTGATACCCACTGGTAAATGAGAATACATCCACTTGGCATCCGCGATCGACAATCTAATACATCCGTGTGACCCGGTCGATTTACCTAACTTCTTCGCTTCTTGAACGTTATATTCTCCCCCGGCCTTGGTCGGAACACTGTGAAATAAATATGTACCATGATTGCGCCATGAAACGTAGTAGTTGGCCCCCTCATTTAATGATTGGTTGTAGAAACTTTCACCGCGTTCCTCCTGGGCATGAAAAGTCCCCGTGGGGGTCATGCTCTTCATTTTGCCAGTTTTAGGATCCTTTTTATAAACTCCTCCGCTACTATACATTGTGTAGATCAACTTATTACCATCATATAAGTATGTTCGGTTCTTTTTCAAACTGACCTTGATCCAAAAATTTTTCACCTTACTCAGGTCTGGATATGGAACAGTCTCAGATGATTTGTGCCAGTCAATTGGAGTTCGCATATGACTGCTTTTCTGGTGGTGATTTTGATTAGCTTTCTTGTTTTTCTTCGCAACCATTGCAGTCCGTTGTCTAGTCTCCTGTTGAACATGATGGCGATGAATTTCAGGGCCAACACCGATTAGTGCAACTACCAAACAGACTAGTGCATAAATCAAATTCCTAGTTCGTAAATTCAATTTTCAATCTCTCTTTTATTTTATTTTGATTTGCAAAGTACTATTTTCAATTTATTATAAGAGTATCTAGTATCAATTCAATAAGAAATCTAAATTTCAAGAATAAGTTAGCCACTAAGCTGAAATAAATAGCACTGACCAATTAATTAT
>NZ_JACJKU010000128.1 GCF_016901675.1 Limosilactobacillus coleohominis | reverse complement strand
ATGTTTATAAGTCATTTGTGATGTTCCTTTACTTTTGTTTGTGGTTATTCAAAAGTCTATCACAAATGGCTTTTTTATTTTTCTAACTTAATTTTACAAACGGCGAATAATAAAAAAATGCCGAGTCTCCTTAAAAGAGGCTCAGCGTTTTTTTAAATCTGTGACCAGACGTCCGCTCCCAAAGTAGGGAAGAGAGGTACGATGCGGCCTAGTTGTTCAGCTGTATATTGAAACTCAATTGCTGGTAATAAAACGTTAATTGCATCGGCAGCATGTTCACTAACTTCAGATGCTCCTACAAGATGATGGTCTTGATCGTAAATCAAGGTGTTATCACCTATTGTTTCCTTATCAACTTGGCGGAACCATTCGTCAGGAAGATGATTAGTTTTAATGGTGTAATCAGGATTTTGTTGAGCTTCTTCGACGCTCATACCAACCTGTGCGATTTGTGGTGAGGTAAAGACAATGGTTGGAATGGCCGGATAGTTGATTGCGTCAGTAGTCTTTCCTGTGAAAAGTTGGGTTAAATAATTAGATTCAAAGATCGCAGTCGGGGTGAGCTTAGGCTGTTCTTTATCAATCACATCACCAGAAGCATAGATATTATCAATGTTAGTTTGAAGATGATCGTTAACTTCGATCCCGTTAGCATTGTAACTAACGCCTACTTCGTCTAATCCGATGTTTTCGATGTTAGGAATTCGTCCGGTAGCATCCAAAATCCAGTCGGTGGTGAGGGTTTCGTGATCGTTATAAGACACGGTAAAATGAGAACCGTCTTCCTCAAAACGATCCACCTGAGCGTTGTAAATGAACTTCACCCCTCGTTTTTCGAGATCGGCAATGACTTGTTTTACGTAATCTTGATTAAATTTGCGCAACGCCTGATTATGGCGTAAAAGTACAGTGACGTTCGCGCCGGCAGCATTGGCAATCGTGGCAAATTCCATGCCGATATAGCCCGCGCCAATAATTACGATATTTTCAGGAAGCTGTTTGAGGTTCATAAAATCGGTACTGTCATGCGTAAGTTCTGAGCCCATAACATCTAGATGGTGGGGACGTAGCCCCGTTGCAATCACGATTTTGTCAGCGGTGTAGCGCTGTTGATCCACTTCGATGGTGTGAGCATCAACAAACTTTCCACGACCGTGAATAATTTCGATGTCAACAGAGTCGAGTAAACCAGTAATCATGTCCGGCAAGCCGTCGATGACTTCGTGTTCATGTTCTACATTGGCAGTCCAATCCAGCTTTAAGTCACCATTTACAATGCCATCAAGGCGTTCTTGGTGGCGTAAAAGTTGAACTGGGTTGTCCAGCGTAATTTTCGCGTTGCATCCACGGTTTGGACAAGTTCCCCCGATTTTGTCCGCTTCGATAATGGCGACTTTTTTGCCACTCTTAGCTAGTGGAACCGCCCCGTCGAAGGTACCATGCCCCGCGCCTAAGTACAAAACATCAAATTGATAACTTTCAGTCATTTAATTACCTCCATCCTAAATTTAGATGAATAAACAATTACCATTGTTGGCACAAGCATAGCAGAGGATAGGTGCGAATTGCAAGCGATTGCAACTGAAGAGAACAAAAAGCAATCCTTAACTTTAAATAGTGGTAGATTGTAAAATTAATCTGAACGCTGTTCGGACAAAAAGATCAGCTTCCTTTAAAATGGTGTTCAATTGTTCTAAAAGAGTTGGATAATGGTGGTTATAGTTCAGAACTAAATGCAGTTAACCAAGCTAAAGCTAAGTGAGAATTTACAATTCAAGTGCAACACAAATTAAAAAATAACCCATAGCGGGGTAGAATTAGTTTAACGACCAAGTCAAATAATTCGAGGTAACCCGTTATGAGCTATATCCATCTTACTATAAAAGAACGAGAAATGCTT
>NZ_JACJKU010000127.1 GCF_016901675.1 Limosilactobacillus coleohominis | reverse complement strand
CCTTTCATATAGGTTTGGTTCACTTAATATGATACCTGATGTCACGCCGAATGGCGTTTTTTTATTTACCACCAACTGGGTGGCTAACTTCATTCTATAATCCACCAATAAAATATTATTCTTCTTTTCTCAATTAATAACAAAAAACACCCCAATTATTAACTAATCGAGGTGCCCATTGTGGAGTGAAATGATTCCGCTCCTGCATTTAATAACATTATTATAACAAAAACGCCCAAAGAACATTTTTAACCTAAAAAAGAGCTTGGCTACCAAAATCACCAGGCTCCTTTTATATGCATTTATTCATCATCGGTGAGCTTACCAACTACCGGCAACCCTGACAGAACACTATCCTTATGTGGCGACTTATTCCACAGCACGTCAGTCAAATCCCGTCCAGCGAGGTTGCCATGGTGTTTGCCGCCTTTCCAGGCGTCCTTGCCAGACACATCATAGACGGTCCCATCAACCGCAACGTATGCTGGTTGACCATTTTGACCATCAAATTTAGCTAATTCTGCTTTACTAAACTTTTTCATTTATTAGGATCTCCTTTCATTGTCTGCCTTTATTTTACCGCGATTTATCAGTCGCCTCAAATCCAAGCGGTTGCTAGTCGCGAATGGCACGGATCATTTGAACGGTATAACGGCCGGTAAAGTTACCCGCCGTTACCTTGTAACCATCAACCTGCGTTTTAACCTCATTAGTCTCCATCTCGACAACCGGAGTCGTTATCTTGGTCAGCTCAACTGGCCCCTTCGCTTGCAACTGGTCGTGCTGGTATTGTGCTAAGTCACGGCACTGTGTTAGCGCATCCTCACGTTTCCGGTATGCGTACCAATAAACGACAGCATCCGTCTTCGTTGGTTTTTTCTGGATTAAAACGACGTAACTTTGTGCCATTCTTCCACCCCTTATTAACCTTAATTATAACATTTATGCCAAAGTAAAAGCGCACTAACCATCGACGGTCAGTACGCTTCTTGATTTGCAGTTACTTAGCGAAAACCGCAGTTTGCTTATAATTCTGGGCCTTGGTTACCAGGTAGCCATTACCCTTACCACAGTAATAGCCAATAAAGCTGGCATCATAAATGTCAAATTCAGTCGTTTCTTCCAAGCGAAGAGTGTAATCTTCTTGGTGGTTACCAAAGACACCCTCGGTCAACGAAGCACAGAACTTCTTCGTAAACAGCTTGTTAATAGTGTTTTGGTAATCTTTTTGAGCATCTTCGGCCTGACCAGTAGTCGCCACTTATAAGTAAACCGACGAACCTCCGAACAAATTGGACACCGCACTCAAAGAAATTAAGTAGCAAAAAAGAGAGGAGATAATATATGTTTTCATCATCTCTTGTAGAAGCTAAACCCCAGCAGAAAACTTGCGAAGTACCCGAGCAGCCCAAGCATGAGCGGTATGCCCGGGTTCCGCGAACCCAATGCAGCGTTTGAAAAATACGCGGAAGAATCGGACACTGTACATTTAACCCGTCAAACCATCGCCACACTTGACCACCCGCTTACGATTGAGATAAAAGGACTAACCGCGGGCGACCCAGAATATCGTATCGTGATGGATTGTGGCTATTCGCGGTCTTACTACTACTCCGATATCAAGCCGCGGGCAATTCGCGAGTTCGCCGACTTTTAACCGTTTGTACATTTTGCGGGAGCGAGTAGCCAAGACTAATCCAAACACAAAAATTAAAAGACGACCTCAACTGGTCGTCTTTTTTGTGCTCAATTTTTGACTAAAAAAAGTGAAAATACATCCATATACACTTATATATGATTTTTATTTTGGGACCAAAAAAGGACCAATTAGAAATGCTTATTCTACTTTTTAGTAGAAAATATTCATATTTTCCATCTTTTCTAATTTTATGCGTATATTATAC
>NZ_JACJKU010000126.1 GCF_016901675.1 Limosilactobacillus coleohominis | reverse complement strand
CTATTCCACGGAAGTCACTTCACTACCGCACACCACTTGAAGTATTCCTAAGTCACGTCACAGATGAACAGCTTTCAACATTTTTCTAATTTAAATTGACATTTCGGGAATGATTAATCTGATGAGATTGTTTCTTCTGGTTAGCCTGGTGAATTGCTTTCCGACGATCGCCATTAATAAAATCACTTTCCTGAGCAAAAATATCGAGCAGTGCAAAAAAGTTGGCTTTTATTGATTTTTTCATCTTTTTCCAATTCATATCATTTTCTCCTCAAAAAGAAAGCCAGATAGGCATCATTGATGATGTTTCCTATCTGGTTTTAACGTTTATAAATTTTTTTAGTCAAGGACGTTCTTGCGTTCGGCAATAGTGTAAAATACCCACGCAACAACTCCAAAGAATACAGGACCAAATGCTGTCCAGAACGCCGTTGAGTATTGTCTTTCCAGGATTGGCTCTACACAAGTAAAGAGAATTCCTACAGCGACTACTAGCCAAACAACAATTGAGACTACCCAGGTCCACTTCATACTCTTATAAAAGACAAACGGCCGGTCTAAGTCCTTCTTCATCTTAAAGAATGGGAAGGCCCCCACTAAAAACAAGTATGGTGCTGAAGACGAAACGTTCATCATGTCAGTAAGGATTGTGTAGAACTGGTTTGCAGCGTTACCACCAAACGAAATAAATAGAATGATGGCACTAACTAAAATCGCCTGACACCACATGGCAAATGATGGCATATTAACATCGTTCATTTTAGTAAGCCGCTTTGGTAATAGCCGTGGATCACACCCTTCAATAAAGGATTTAATTGGTGAATAAACCATGACGAATGCAGCACCTAAACCACCTAACACATCACTAAGGGCGGTAATTTGCGAGAAAATTCGTCCAAGCATTGCTGCTCCAGCGTGACTCATCCCAAACTTAGCACCAACGGTAAGTCCCATGTTATTAATTAACACATATTCAACGTTAGCCAAGTTAACGTGGCTCCGTCCTAATACTTGTTGCCAATTAGCACTGACCCCACACAAGAAAATCGTGAAAATATAAATCAGCGTCATAATAATCATTGCAATAATTAATGCGCGCGGAAATGTCTTTTCAGGTTTACGAACTGAGTCAATGACTCCCGCCATCGTTTCCAGACCACCATATGCAAACAATGCATAAACGATGAATGAAATCACAGCGATTGGTGATACAAAGTCATGATTAGGAGACTTAACCAAACTAATCGCCGTCACTGGTTCTGCCAGCTGACCATGGTTTGCAATCCAAAGAATCAAACTCGCTAAGATAAAAATAACGGAAATTCCTAGCGTAGCAACCCCACAAACAGAAGCAATTTTGGCGATCTTATTGATTCCCCGTGATGCAATCCAGGTCACAATCACCATAAAAATAATTTCCAAAATCCCCAGCGTTTCATTTGCTGGAAGGCCAAATAAACGCCACGTTTGAGTTCGGTCAGCTCCTGAAATCATGGTAGAAACTGAAACCAAAAAATACTGAGTAGATGATACTAACCAAACCACCCATGCGGCCAACCAAATGAAGGTTCCTATAAAAGCAGTCTTTTCACTGACTGAACCCCGTAACCAGGAAAAGATACCACCCTTGGCAGCTTTAAATGAAGCCCCATATTCCGCAAACATCAGTGCTGATGGTAAGAAAAACAGCACTGCAGTGACAATGTACCAGATAATACTGGCATAACCCATTTGATAAAAAGCGGTTAATGAATTACTAAAACCGAAAATAGATGAAAAAATCATCAATACTAACGCACTCAATCCAATTTGAGTGTTCTTGCTATTCATGTCAAAACTACTTTCTTTTGCATATTGTTAATAATTATACACCTTTATGGCGCTAGTGTGTATAATTTATCAAAGATTATTTAAATAGTTCAAGTCCTAACCTTTG
>NZ_JACJKU010000125.1 GCF_016901675.1 Limosilactobacillus coleohominis | reverse complement strand
GGTGGCTTAATTCGAGACCAATGAAATGTTTAAATTGGCAAACACCAATTGAAGTCTTTTTTAGAAACTTACATGATAATTGTTAACTTATTTCTTGCAATCTGCCATATAAAAAACGTTGTCCACTTCTCTGTGGCAACGCTTGAATCATTTATTGGTTATCAGCATCTGTCCGAATTACAAACACCGAAGTTCCTGAATGCTTAACCATGTAGGATGCTTGAGAACCAACTGTATGACGATTTCCTGGTTTACCAATTGAACCAACAATTAGCAGATCAGGATGGAATTCTGGAATAACGTGGTGACAAATTCTTTCTGATGGACGATCACCTTCATCGATAATGGCTGTAATCTTCTTTGGATCTTCACCATAATCAATGGCTGCTTCAACGTATTCATTAATCCGCTTCTTTAATTCTTCACGACTGGAATGAACATAATCTTTATTTAAAGCCTGGTAAACATTAACTTCATTGGTTTCATAAACGGAAACAATTCCTAGTTCAGCATTGTCACGCTTTGCTTTATCTACCGCATAAGAAAATGCAGCGCGAGCATCAGGAGCATCATCAACCCCCACTAATATTTTTTTGAACTGTTTTGGCTGAATGTCAAACATAACTTTTCCCCTCTCTTTACCAGTGAACACCTTATCCCCTAGTAGTTGTAGTTTTCAATATCTTTCCATTAACCATACTACTACTTATTTTCGTTTTGTAAATGATATTTTTTAGAGTAACCTAAACCTTTTTTAAAAATCAACAAAATAAATACTAGAAATCTTTTATCGTAAATCATTCTAAGTAGTATGATTAGTGTGTAGTAATTTAATGAGGGAGGACCATTTCATGACCAATCAAGTTATTGACCATTATTTTTATGACGAACCAGCCTACGATTACCATGATGGTGGGTATGTTCCACTAGAGACACCTACTACACCAGAACAACCGTTAAACATTCCGGAAATTCTCAACCCTGACAAAGAAACAGATACAGATATGTACTACACCATTACAGCACAAACTGGAGAAGTTCAGTTATTGCCCGGTGAAAAAACTAAGACTTGGGGATACAATGCCCCGCTCCTTGGTAAAACAGTACTCTTTAAAAATGGTAAAACCATTCACATGCACTTAGTCAACCATTTGCCTGAAGTAACAACGTATCACTGGCATGGTTTAGAAATTCCCGGACCAATTGAAGATGGTGGTTGCCATGCACCTGTTTATCCTGGCGAGTCCCGTGATATTACATTTAAGATTAACCAACCTGCCGCAATGGTATGGCTCCATGCCCACCCATGTCCATCAACTGCTGAACAGGTTTGGCACGGTTTAGCTGCTGCTGCGATTGTAACAGATCAACATGAAGCTAGCTTGCCACTTCCTAGAAACTATGGAGTTGACGACATTCCTGTTATTTTACAAGACCGTCGTTTCCATGAACATAACCAATGGAATTACCGTGCTGATTATGATCCTGATGGCGTCCTTGGACCTACTCCAATGATTAACGGAACCATTAATCCATATTTTGATGTTACAACTCAAAAAGTGAGGTTACGTTTCTTAGATGGTGCTAATCGTCGAGAATGGCGATTACACTTCTCCGATGACCTTGAGTTTACCCAAATTGCAGGTGACTTAAGTTTACTGCCACATCCAGTTAAAATGACCAAACTAATGATTACAGCCGCCGAACGGCAAGAAATCATTGTAGATTTTGGCAAATACAAGCCAGGCGATGTAGTGACCTTATACAGCGATGATACACCACTAATCCACTTCCGCATTCATGAGTTCCAACCAGATCATACTCAAATCCCTGATACATTATTTGAAACTCCGGATCCGGAAGTTGACCAAGATATGGGAATTCATTATGTAACCTTAGACGGTTGTGATGAATCTGTAGCAATGAATGGTAAAAAATTCAAAATGGACCGGATTGATTATGAAATGCCAATGAATAAAGTTCAAATCTGGGATATTGAAAATACTAATGATAAACCTGGAATG
>NZ_JACJKU010000124.1 GCF_016901675.1 Limosilactobacillus coleohominis | reverse complement strand
TATCGTAAGGCCTTCTACCAAGAGATATCACAGCTCCATCAACCAATAATCAATTGGTCAGTATTATTTATTTGAGTCCAGTGGCTAACTTATTCTTGAAATTTAGGATGATATTTTCTTAATTAAATAGAGCTAAATACTAATGATTCTTCATGGTAAAAGCGATTTCATCTAATATATTGGTGTTCTTAGTTCCTAACCATTGTGACTGGGCAGTTAGCATGGTAGATTAAAGCCTAATTAGAGGAGGCGGTCTACGTGTTAGAAGTTAATACATTATTTATTATGATTGCCAGTATTCTCGTGTTGTTAATGACACCGGGACTGGCGTTTTTTTATGGTGGTCTAGTTAACAGGCGCCATGCTAACAACATGTTATTAACGGTGTTCATGATGTGTGGTTTGGCAGTAATTCTTTGGATTGCAGTGGGATATACACTTTCGTTTTCTGGTAACTACTGGGGAATAATCGGAAATTTACGGCAAATATTGATGATCAACGTTCCAATTGATGCCGTTACTAAAACGGGGATTCCAATTGGTGATTACACGATTTTTATGATGATGTTTGCAATCATCACACCTGCGATTTTTTGTGGATCGGTCGTCGGACACGGACGGTTTAATTTCTTAGTGATCTTTACCATTTGCTGGGCAATCTTTGTCTATTACCCACTGGTGCACATGGTCTGGGCTCCGCATGGTTTTTTGGCAAGTCTTGGTGCAGTTGATTTTGCAGGTGGGTTAGTAGTCCACGTGAATGCTGGAATTACTGCTTTAATTCTCTCTGGCTGGGTTGGCCGCCGTAAGGAAATCAACGCTCAACATAACAACTTGTCATGGGTATTGATTGGGACAGCATTGTTGTGGATTGGCTGGTATGGATTTAACGCTGGCTCTGCTTTGGCAGTTAATGATACCGCCGTGCAAGCAATGCTGACGACGACCGTTTCAAGTGCTACCGCCATCGTAACGTGGATGATGTTAGACCACTACCAATTTAATCACGTGACGCTGTCAGGTGCTTGTAACGGGGCGATAGCCGGACTCGTAGCAATTACACCCGGTGCAGGTTATGTTACCCTGGGTGGTTCAATTATAATCGGCATGGTCGGGGCAGCCATCAGTCAATACTTTATCGTTAGAGTTAAGCCTCACTTACCAATTGATGATGTTGTTGATGCTTTTGGATGTCATGGCTTGAGTGGAATTTGGGGAAGTATTGCTACCGGAATTTTCGCTAGTCATCAAATTAGTAAGCAAGTACCAAACGGGTTATTGTTTGGTGGTGGACTGCACCTTCTCACGAGTCAAATTTTCGTAACGGTCCTCACTATTATCTTTGTTGGGGTGATCGATGTTATATTAATCAAATTATTAACGATTGTTCTTCCGGTTTCGGTCGATAACAAAAAGATGGTAGCGGTCCAAAGTCAGGACCTCTAATAGAGTTTCTTCCTATAATTTAATGTATGATAAGTCTTAAAGCTGTTTGACTTTTTCAACAACTTTAAGGCTTTTTTATGTTGACATTAAGCATTAATAGTCCTGAATAGTAAACTTTTCGAACTTGGTTAGACCATTGATAAAACAGATGATAATTGCTAACTGATGAAATTTTCATATATAAATATTAATTTAATTGTTATTGAATGCTGCTGTTAAACACCTCTAATTAACGTTTGAAAACAAGTTCGATTTTATTCGTTAGATTTATGTGACATTTACAATTTTAATAATAATTAAATTATTACAATAAGTCATGATACCGCTACAATAACTTTTAAATATGGCAGATTGCAAGAAATAAGTTAACAATTATCATGTAAATTTCTAAAAAAGACTTCAATTGGTGTTTGCCAATTTAAACATTTCATTGGTCTCGAATTAAGCCACCAATTGATTGCAATTAGTTCATCATTGGACATTTGTTCAATATGCTTACCTTTTGGGATAAATCGGCGGAGAACTCGATCCTGTTTTCATTGGATCCACGTTCATGAGGAGAATAAGCGTGTGCGAAAAACATTGGCTTGTTTATCAAATCTTCGATTTGATGATAATTGGCAAATTCTTTCCCATG
>NZ_JACJKU010000123.1 GCF_016901675.1 Limosilactobacillus coleohominis | reverse complement strand
TAGTTTAGCGACACCATTAAAGACCTTTATGGGTTTTCTTGTCCACTTATTTAACTGTTAACTTAAATATTACAATCTACGTTAATAAAAACTCAATTTTAATGAGGATATTGTTGATTGAATTCGTAAACTAATTCAGGTTCTTGACTTATTCTGACATTTTTATTGATAGAATTCATCTGTTTCATATCATCACTAGTAAGTTGGAAATCGTAAATGTCAGCATTCTGCTTGATTCGAGCTGCATGGGCTGATTTTGGAATGAATGATAAGCCGTTTTGAAGGTGCCAACGTAAAATAATTTGGGCTGGAGATTTACTATATTTTTCAGCTAAAGATTTGATAATTGGTTCTTCAAAAATACGTCCTCTTCCAAGGGGAGCCCAAGCTTGGGTGACAATGTGGTGTTTATTATTAAAATCAATCATTGGCTTTTCAGATAACCAGGGATGACATTCTAATTGGTCAACTACTGGAATTTCGTGAGCTTGTGTTGCTAAGTACTGAAGGTGGACCATTCCGTAGTTGCTGACACCAATTGACTTGGTTAATCCTTCTTTTTTCATGTCTTCAAACGCTTGCCAAGTTTCAAAGAAATGGCCATTTATTGGCCAGTGGACCAAAAGTAAATTGACATAATCAAGTTGCAGTTTACGTAATGACTCTTTAACGGAATCAATAGCACTTTGGTAGCCCTGGTTCTTTTCAGCAACTTTCGTAGTGATAAAGTAATCGTCCCGGTCAACATTTAAGGACTTGAGGGCAGTTCCTAAATCGTCTTCGTTACCATACATTTGAGCAGTATCAAATAAACGGTAACCATCCTCATAAGCGTCCTTAATAGTTTGAGTAAAAGTAGCCGAATCAGTTAACTTATAAACTCCAAAACCTTGTTGAGGCATTTTTTGACCATCAGCAAGAGTTAAATAATTACTTTGAATATCAGTCATCTTGTACTCCTTAATCTTGTTAAAACTTAAATTGATATATATCCATTATATTACGATTAGAAATGAACAACCACGGCCGCAAGAAGAATATATTTGAAGAATATATTTATTCGTAATAACTTTGGTTACTGAATCTTTTTATTTGTCGTCATTTTGTCGTAAGAATAAAAAACCGCCCTCGTTAAAAGGCAGTAATCACGGTGACTTGAAGCTGTTTAATTTTTCCACAATTTTTCCATAAAATCTATTTTAATGGTGTTTTTGCACGTTTTCAGAAAATTAAAAATGCCTCAACCATGCGGGTTTAGGCACTCATGAACATGTATGAAAGTATAAAAAATCACCCGCACGGGGATCGAACCCGTAACTCCGCCTTGAGAGGGCGACGTCTTAACCAATTTGACCAGCGGGCAATAAACATATTACTTAATTAGTATACTAAATATGTTTATGATATGTCAATGATTACTCAAAGGAGAGTTCAATTAAGAAAGCATGTTGGCGTTCGATATGACCAGTGGTAATCCAAACATCATGATAGCCAGGATTATCTTGATCAGTCATGTCAAAATAGTAGTCAAGGAGATCACCATTTTTTGCAACAAAGTCTGGTGATAGACGGTTCACCATTAACTTATGGTCTGGAAAGTAAAAATTACTGTCCGAAATTTTAAGTTTGTCTGAGATAGTTATCGCAACAGCATTAGAATATTGTGGGACTGTAGCAATTACAATTTCTGGGTGATGATATATTTTGGATAATACGTAATAAAGTGCATCTGAATTGCTAGCCATATAAAAATTCCCTTTCTGAAACAATTATTTTTATTCTACCAAATTTTTTGATAGAAGGTTACTAAATGAAATAAAAATCTTGCGTGCTAATCATAAATTTTGTATAATAATCTCGTTGACATAATTGGGTGTTCGCCAAGTTGGTAAGGCAGTGGACTCTGAATCCATAATGCACTGGTTCGAACCCAGTACACCCAATAGTTAAGTGTATTTATTAATCTTGTTAGGTTAATAAATACACTTTTTTTATATTCGCCGTTTGTAAAATTAAGTTAGAAAAATAAAAAAGCCATTTGTGATAGACTTTTGAATAACCACAAACAAAAGTAAAGGAACATCACAAATGACTTATAAACAT
>NZ_JACJKU010000122.1 GCF_016901675.1 Limosilactobacillus coleohominis | reverse complement strand
CTATCGTAAGGCCTTCTACCAAGAGATATCACAGCTCCATCAACCAATAATCAATTGGTCAGTATTATTTATTTGAGTCCAGTGGCTAACTTATTCTTGAAATTTAGGTATTGGAACAAAAACATATAAAGTAAAATAAATAAAAAAACATCCATCCCCTGCTGGTACAGAAAACGGAGTAAAACACATATAAAAGTAAATAAAATGTAAACAAAAGTATTACTAAACTATAAGAAAAGTTAATCAATTTATTGACATCCCTGTTATTATCTGTGATAATACAGGTAATCAAGTTAAGTGATTGCTATGCAATCGTACCGAAAGGGATGTGCACTTTGTGCATGTCCCTTTTGTGATTTATGGAGAATTTATTATGATGGAGAATTCAGATAAACCATTTAGAAGTATTGATCAACAAATAAACAAACTGAAAAAACAACGTGGATTACTATTTCAGGACGAGCAGTGGGCTAGTCATTTATTGTTAAGCTATGGCTACTATGAAATAATTAACGGTTACAAATACCATTTTATGAAAGACAAGACGAATGATGATGCCGGTTTTATTAAAGGCACAACGTTCGAACAAGTATATCAATTATTTAATTTTGATAGGTTTTTGCGAAGTCAGGTTATGTCAGCACTTGAAACGTTTGAACTTAGTTTAAGGCAGTCTATAGCTTACACAATAAGCAAATCAATTTCTGATAAGCAAGAAGAATATTTGTCAAGAAGATGCTATCGTACAGGGCGCCGTCAATATATTCATTCTGCACATAGGGAATTATATCCAATTGATCATCTATTAAATATATTGAACAGAATCACTCATGCTAATTCAGAACCGTTTAGGCATTATCGAGAAGATCATGGGAATGTACCACCTTGGATTATCGTGAAAAAGTTAAACTTTGGAAGTTTAATTTGGTGGTTTAGATTATTAAAAAGTAACGAAAAAAATTTAGTAGTAGCAAGGATGTTAGGACAAGATGTAAATCTGATTAAACAAACCCCAGCATTTAAAAGTGCAGTGTCAAATCTTCTATCATTATATCTAGACTATCGCAATACTGCTGCTCACGGTGGTCGAATTTATAATCACTTTTCCAATGATCATGAATTAATATATAATGCTCTTCTTCATGGAATCATAGGCGTTACAAATGAGGATTATCGTCAAGGCAAAGGTCATAGTCACCTTGGCGTAGTTTTAAAGTCATTACAGTTATTCGATAACAAGGATCCATATAGCGAATTAAAAATTGGCATCAATGTTTATTTAAAAAACTACTTAAAACTATATCCACAAGATAAAGAATATCTATTGAACACCATGGAATTAAATGATGATGATATTGATTTAGATTAAATATCGTAAACTAAAAAAAATCCATTCCCTGCTGGCACAGAGAATGGACATGGGTTGATAAAGTATTGGCGTACGCTATCAACCCTTCAATTATAGCATAATTGGAGGTCTTTTATTATGGCTTCATTTAGTAAGAAATTTGATAAATGGCAGGCACGTATTACTTGGTACGATCCTGACGGAAATCGTCACTATAAATCAAGGAATAGATATTGGTAAACAAATCAGTTTCTATGATTATTTTTGCCGTTGGGTGGAAATATATAAAGAACCTAAAGTTAGTCACGTTTCATTGGTCCGATATGAAACTACCGAGAAAGATGTTAAGGCTTTCTTCGGGAATACTTATATCAAAGACATTACGCGGGTGCAATATCAGGATTTCATCAATCACTTTGGCGCTAACCATGCGCCTTCTACAGTTCAAAAAATCAATGGTTTTATCCGAGCGTGTGTAAAGTCGGCCATTTTGGATGATTACTTAATTAAAGACTTTACTCAAAATGTGGAATTGGTTGCTAATAAAGACAGAATTAAAAAAGTTGAATACCTTAATCTTGCGGAAATTAAAAAATTAAGGCTCTGGTTAACTAAGAATCTTAATCCTGACTATACAAGTCGCTATATGATTCTCACCGCCATTTATACCGGCATGCGTTTATCAGAAATTCAAGCTATAACGTGGAAGGATATTGATATCAATAAGGCAGATTGCAAGAAATAACTTGAACGAATTTAATGACGTAAATTAAGCAGGAAGATCTCGATTGGTGTGCGCCAGTTAAGACATTTAAGTGGCCGGGAATTCAGATA
>NZ_JACJKU010000121.1 GCF_016901675.1 Limosilactobacillus coleohominis | reverse complement strand
CCTTAATGGCATCCATGTACTTATTAGCATCAGGATCTGCCATATCTTCTTCAGCAATGTTAGCAACATAAAGGACAGGCTTAGTCGTTAATAAGAACAAGCCCTTCACAATCTTTTGTTCGTCTTCAGTAAAGTCGATTGTTCGTGCGCTCTTTCCATCTTCCAGAACTGGTTTAATCTTGTTTAAAACGGCAAGTTCTGCTAATGCGTCTTTATCACGTCCCTTAGCAGCACGTTGAACCTTGCCTAAACGATTATTAACAGATTCAAGGTCCGCCATGATTAATTCCAAGTTAATGGTATCGATGTCTTCAATTGGGTCAACTTTACCAGTTACACTAGTAATGTCATCATCGTCAAATGCCCGAACAACGTGCACAATCGCATCCGTTTGACGAATGTTTTCCAAGAACTTGTTACCAAGCCCTTCCCCTTTAGATGCACCCTTAACAATTCCGGCGATGTCGGTAAATTCAAAGGTTGTTGGCACAATCTTTTTTGAAGGAATTAGTTCATTAATTCGATCGAGACGTGGGTCTGGCACTTCAACCATCCCAACATTAGGATCAATTGTGGCAAATGGGTAGTTAGCCATTTCGGCTCCCGCTTTAGTAATTGCGTTAAATAATGTGGACTTACCAACGTTTGGTAAACCGACAATTCCTGCTGTTAATGACATTTTAAATTCACGTTCCTTTTTTAATTTTCTTGATCTGCTTTTTCAAGCACTTTCTTTAGTCGCTTATCAAAATTATACCGACTCATCATCACAATGTGACCACAACCTGTACATTGGATCTTAACGTCGGCGCCAACCCGGATAATTTGCCAACGGTTAGTACCACAAGGGTGTGGCTTTTTCATCATCACAATATCGTTTAATGCGTAATCTTCCATCTTATTCACTCCTTTAATCCAATGAAATCCCGAGAATATCAAGAATGCGGGTTAAGTCATCATTAGAAGTGTACGGAATTTCAATCTTACCAGTCTCTTTTTTAGCTGCCGGTAAAACCGTCACTTTAGTGCCAAACTTACTTTGTAATTCATTCTCTGTCGCCCGTAAATATGGCGATTTACGATGGCGAACTTTCGTCTGACGTTTATTCTGATCGTGAGTGCCATTCATCGACGCTACCAGGTCTTCAAGCTGACGAACTGTAAGGTTCTTCTTAATTGCTTTTCTAGCAACACTTGCCACTTTAGACTTGTCTTTCAAGCCCAACAACGTTCGCGCCTGCCCCATTGACAATTCACCAGACTGCAGTGATTTCTTTACGATTTCTGGCAAGCCAAGTAAGCGCAAATAGTTAGCAATGTATGGCCGACTCTTCCCCAAACGGGTAGCTACCTCCGCTTGAGTCAGGGATAGCTTATCCATGAGCATTTGATAAGCTTGAGCTTCTTCTAATGGGGTCAAATCTTCCCGTTGTAAGTTTTCCAAAACTGCAACTTCCATCATCCGCTCATCGTTAAAGTCCCGAATGATGGCTGGAATCGTCTTTTGTTTGGCAAGCTTAGAAGCACGAAACCGTCGTTCACCAGCGATAATTTCATACCGTTCAATGTCTTGATCTGGTTGCCGTAAAATAATCGGTTGGAATACCCCAGATTCTTGAATTGATTTAGCTAACTCTTTTAATGCCTTTTGATCAAAGATCCGTCGTGGCTGATAAGGATTGGGCCGAATATTTTTAAGTTCAACATCAATGACATTTTCACCAGTTTGGGTTTCTTCTAGGTTATTTTCTTCAAATAACGCTTCAATTCCCCGTCCTAATCCTGTTTTTTTATTTTTCGCCATGAGCTGCCAACACTTCCTTTGCTAATTGTTGGTAAACCTGTGCCCCGGTTGATCGTTTATCGTAATCAATAATCGCCAACCCGTGGCTTGGTGCTTCAGATAAGCGCACGTTCCGTGGAATCACTGTTTTATAAACCTGATCTCCAAAGAACTTTTTAACTTCATTGTTTACCTCTTGTCCTAAGTTAGTACGTTTATTAAACATCGTTAACAGGACCCCTTCAATCTTCAGATTCTTATTAAAGTGTTTCCGTACTAATTGAATGGTGTTAATTAACTGACTCAACCCTTCTAGTGCATAGTATTCGCTCTGCACTGGAATTAGGATGGAATCTGCAGCAGTAAAGGCGTTGATTGTTAACAGCCCCAAAGAAGGCGGACAGTCAATCAATATATAGT
>NZ_JACJKU010000013.1 GCF_016901675.1 Limosilactobacillus coleohominis | reverse complement strand
ATATATAGTCATATTGGTCTTGAACATCCTCAAACCCATCTTTGAGCCGCGTTTCTCGCGCCATCATGGATGTAAGTTCGACCTCTGCACCCGACAATTCAATTGTAGTTGGTGCAATGTCTAATCCCCGGTGACTACTAGGGCGAATCACATCATGCAGTGCAACATCATTAATCAAAACATCATAAACGCTTTGTTCAATCTTCTTTTTGTTAATTCCCAAACCGCTAGTGGCATTTCCCTGCGGATCAAGGTCGATTAATAATACTTTTTTACCAGCATCGGCCAGGCAAGCTCCCAGATTAACACTGGTAGTAGTCTTGCCGACTCCACCTTTTTGATTGGCCAGTGCAATTACTGTCCCCATCTTGTCAGCTCCTCTCACTACTTATTCTTTGGAATCTTAATGGTGATCTTGTAAGCATTCTTTAGCGTTTGTTCTGACATTTCAGCCTTTACGCCGCCT
Organism: Limosilactobacillus coleohominis; assembly: GCF_016901675.1. Taxonomy (GTDB): domain Bacteria; phylum Bacillota; class Bacilli; order Lactobacillales; family Lactobacillaceae; genus Limosilactobacillus; species Limosilactobacillus intestinavium. Next base: position 28,471 of record NZ_JACJKU010000013.1, on the reverse strand, counting down.
TCTTTAATCATCTTCACAGAATCCTTAATTGTATTCATTGCGATTCGTGGATCACTAACCTTAATTTTAGGTGCAGGTGTCGCCTTCTTTGTAGTGTGCGACTTCTTAGCCTTCTTTTGTTTACTCTTATTAGTTGCTGTTTTGGCAGTAGTTTTAATTTTTACATTTTCTTCGTTTTCTAAACGTTCCCGTTCTTTAGCTGCTTCGACTTCAGAAGGTAATGGTTTACCTTGAATTCTAGCCACCTCATCCTCAGTTTGACGAACGTTCAGTTTTTCGTTCACAATTCGCATCAGCATTTTACGTTGTTGATCGTCATCCAACGTCAAAAGAGCACGACCGTGGCGCTCACTAATCAGGCCATCCAAAATCGCATTCTGTACTGGTGTGATGAGCTTTAACAACCTCAATTTATTTGCAACAGCTGACTGACTCATTCCCATCCCGCGAGCTAATTTAGCCTGCGTTAAATTATTCAAGTTCATTAACTTTTGATATGCTTGAGCCTCTTCAACAGGACTCAACTGCGAACGTTGTAAATTTTCAATCAAAGCTAACGACGCGGTTTCATGATCATTCATTTTTTCTACAATGGCCGGTGCTTGCTCCCACTTAAGGAGTTTCATTGCCCGAAAACGTCGTTCACCTGCAATAATTTCATATTTAGCCGGCTCATATTCGCGCAAAATGATTGGTTGTAATAGGCCATGAGCCTGAATGGTTTCTGCTAATTCTTGAATACCTGTTTTATCAAACACCTGCCGTGGTTGATACCGGTTAGGTTCAATTTGATCAAGCGGAATCTCAACCACTTGGTTTTTGGCATGGTGATTGTTTTTTCCAATCCCAAAAATTGAAAATGCCATATTATTTCTCCCTCATCTTACATTTTTATAATGGTTTCTTTGCTGGTAGCCCAGCCCGTCGTGGATACTTATTAGGGGTTGATTGTTCCTTATCAATAATAATTAAATTGCGTTCTTCTGGAACTGGAACAGTCGGCAGTTCCAACTGATATGTCGAACGGATAGTACCGCCGAGCTTTTGTAAGGCAGCCTTGGAAGCCGCAATTTCGTCATCCGCGGCCTGAGCTTTATATGCTAAGAAAATTCCGCCAACTTTAGCTGCTGGTAAACACAATTCACTTAACACTGACAAACGTGCCACCGCACGCGCAGTTACTACATCAAAGTGTTCACGATTGGGACTTCCTTTTTTGCTGAAATCTTCCGCACGGGCATGAACCAAGGTCACATCAGTTAACCCGAGCCGATCAACCAATTCCTGTAGAAAACTAATCCGTTTATTAAGTGAATCAACAATGGTTACTTTTAACTGTGGAAAGGCAATTTTAAGTGGTAATGATGGGAACCCTGCTCCTGCACCAATATCACATAGTGTCAACGAAGCCGTTTGCAGTTTTGGAAGTGCCAGTGCTCCTGTGATCGAGTCATAGAAGTGTTTTAGATACACTTCATTCTCCTCAGTAATGCGGGTCAGATTAACCATTTTATTAGTAGTTACTAAGTCCTGATAATATTGTGCAAACTGATCCATCTGGTGATGATCTAGTTCAATTTGGTATTTTGCAAGTGCTTGCCGAAATTCTTCTGGATTCATTCTACCGTCCTTTCCGTGAAACACAAAATTGTTTCACGTTACCTTTTTACTTTACCTTAAAAAAGCCCCCGTTTCAACCATCACGAGAGCTTAATCATTGATTAATTCAACTTTTATTTCATTTGAGCAACTTGGTCTAAGAACCAATTGTTAAAGAATTCATCATCAATGTCTACACACACTTTGGCATTAGTTTTACCATCGTGGTATGCCCCACGCACATCCGCAATGGTGGCACCAATTGCTGGTCCATCAGTTTGAACATCAATCCATAAGTCTTTGGTAGTAAAGGCTTCTGGATGGAGCAAGTAGAAAATGGTGTTAACATCATGCATTGGCCGACCCTGGTCGCCACCACTAACATCATTGTAATGACTAATTAAACCATAAAGCATTTGACCAGTTTCGTTCATATCTTTTAATTGTTTGAGACTTGCATCTGTTAATAGTGCTTTTAAGGTAACATCTAAGCCAACCATAACAATTGGCACCCCAGATTCATACATAATACGTGCTGCATCCGGGTCTGTAAAAACATTGAACTCAGCCGCACTTGTCATGTTACCGCCTGAGATGGAACCACCCATGGCCACAATCTGCTTAATATGACTCTTAACTTCAGGATATTCCTTAAAGAGCAAGGCAATGTTAGTATACGACCCCGTTGGTACTAACGTCACTTCATCTTCAGCCATGATTGCATCATGAAGGGCCTGAACAGCTGTCTTAGCAATTGGGTGACCATAGTTATCCCCAAAATCATACCCTTCCATTCCAGATTCACCATGAATCCGGGCAGCATCTTCAAATGGTTTAATCAGTGGCTCAGCAGCCCCTGCGGCAACAGGAATTTGGTCACCCTTGCCAAAGAAATTAACAATCTTCAGTGCATTGGCAGTTGTTTTATCAACCGTCACATTACCCGCAACGGCAGTTACCAGTTTCAAATCAATTGCAGGATTATTAATCGCCATGGTTAAAGCAGCTGCGTCATCAATACCAGGGTCAGTGTCCATAATAATCTTTGTAGTCATGAGTATCCCTCCATTTTCAACAATAGTGACAAAAAGAGACTGAAGTCCCCTCCAGCCTCCTTCACGGTTTATTTTAAATTACCATACGAACAATCCAACCATTGCAGCTGAAAGTAGGGATACCAAAATTCCTGAAAGAACTAGGTAACCAATATTACGTGCAATGTAGTTGTTTGTTTCTTTATCAACCAAGCCCTTAAATGCACCAATAATCATTCCTAAGGTACCAAAGTTAGCAAAGGAAGTAACAAAGGTGGTTAAAACAGCTTGGAAATGTGGTGTGAAGTGAGCAATCTTATTCGTCATGCTTCCCATTACCACGAATTCGTTCGTAATTAACTTCATACCCATATTTTGTGAAAGAATCCATGCATCATGAACATTCAATCCCATTAACCATGAGAATGGGAACATGATAACCCCTAAGATACTTTCAAGGGATAGTGGTTTCCAGAATAGGCCAAGAATCTTATCAATCAATGCTGCTAATGCTACGAAAGCAACAACGTTGGCAATGATAATTAAGATTAGCTTACCGGCACCCAGAATGGAGTCACCTAAGAAACTAAAGAATGGTTCTTTCTTTTCATCAGTGTCATTCACAGTAACAATGGTGTCATCCGCTGCGTCCACCTTAACAGGGTTCATTAAGCTAGTAGCGATCAATGAGTTGATAATGTTAATAGGAATGGCAGTTAAAATATAACGACCAGGCATCATTTCAACATATGACCCCACCATGGCAGCTGTGATACAAGACATCGACATCATTGCAATGGTTAAATTACGTGCCTTTGACATTTTACGTAATTGCAATTCAGAAACGGCCAAAACTTCTGTGTTTCCAAGGAACATCATTTCAACTGCAAAGAATGATTCGAACTTTGGTTGACCTGTAATAAATGACAGGCCCCGACCAATCCACTTAATTACCCATGGTAAGAAACCAATGTAGGTTAAAATATCAAACATTGGTACAACCATGAGGATTGGCATCAATGCAGAACAAATGAAGTTTAGGTTCTTTGCGTTGTACCAAGAACCTAAAGCAAATGTTGTCCCCTTAGCCGAAGCATCAACTAACCATACGAACCCGTCAGCCGCAGCTTGAACGCCACGACGGCCAACTGGCGAACCAATCAGGAAGGCTGCCAAAACGATGTTAATGACTACCATAATCGCAATGGCCTTCCAGTTAATATTTTTCTTATCCTTTGAGAATAAGAAACCGATGAACAAGAATACAATCAGTCCAACGATATTAATCGCAAGATACATTCTCAAACCCCTTTCTGTAAAAAACCGATATGAACTCCTATTAGCTCCATTACAATAAACCTGTAATAGTCTTTTTAATAAATATACCTGACGAATAGTACCGTGTAAAGACATTTTTTGTTAACAATCGCACAAACAAACTTAGCTATTGATAAGAAAATAAAAAAGGAGCCATTACTGACTCCCGAAGGAAAGACTATCTGCCGTTGCATATTTGTGTTAAACAAACCATATATCAATTAAAGTAACTTAATTATTGTCCAAGGGGGTTTAAAGCCTTGGTAGAAATTCGACAACTAGTCTTTTGACCTTATTATGTTGATGTGATGTGGGGGTAAGAATTGTACCTGTTTTTACAGGTTGTTATCAGGCAACGGTACTGATCTTTCCACACCTATATTATAATTCTTCAGAAAATAAATATCAATCAAAACACTGATGTTTCAGCAATGAAAGCGCTTATTGTTGTTTAGAAATTCGTCGTTTTTCCACCATTGTGTAACCAATAAATAGACAAATGAAGAAGATTACTGACACAATCAACGCTGGTCGAGTTGAAGGGATAAATAAGAGGACAATTAAAACTGCCACAAAGAAAATAATTGTTAGCCAATCAGTAAATGGATAACCAGGCATCGTAAAGTTAGTTACCCCTTGCGGATGGGCTTTGCGATATTTGATATGGCACCACAGGATGAACAGCCAAACGAAAATAAAGTTGATTGTGGATACTCCGGATACCAATTCAAAAATACCGGCCGGCATAATGTAATTCAAAATAACAACAACAAAGAGGATCAATGATGAGAATTGTAAGGCTTGGTTAGGAACTGCCTTAGCACTTAATCTCTTGAAACGTGCAGGTGAGTTACCACCGGTTGCTAAAGAGTATAACGAACGACTAGTGGAGAAAATGGCACTGTTAGTTGCAGACATTGCTGCTGTTAATACAACGAAGTTTAGGATCCCAGCTGCACCAGTAATCCCAATCCCAGCAAATACTTGGACGAATGGACTGGAACTAGTTTTGATATCAGTCCATGGATAAACAGACATAATAGCTAACATGGATCCAATATAGAAAAGCCCAATTCGTACCGGTAACGTATTAATTGCTTTTGGAATATCATGTTGGGGATCTTTTGTTTCACCCGCGGTTAACCCCACCATTTCGATTCCGACAAATGCAAAGACAACCATTTGGAATGACATTAAGAAACCAATTGGCCCCTTAGGGAACAAGCCACCATGGTTTACCAGATTAATGAGGCTCGCATGACCTGTCTTAGTTGGCGTATGCATAATTACCATTACGAACCCTACAGCGATTAACGCCACAATTGCCAATACTTTAATTGTTGAGAACCAAGTTTCAAGTTCACCGAAGAGCCCAACATTCACCATGTTGACCAGCATTAGTAAAATAATAATCACCAACGGACCAATCCACTGAGGAAGGTCTGGGAACCAATACTTTAGATAGATCCCGGTCGCCGTTAAATCAGCCATTGCCAGACTTAACCAACAAGACCAGTATGTCCAACCGGCCACAAATTCCATTCGATCACCCAGATATTCTTTAACTGAGTCAATAAATGAATGTTTGCTAGTATCTGCCAATAAAAGTTCACCCAGCGCACGCATCATGAAGAAACAGAAAATCCCAACAATCAGGTACGTCAAAATAATTGATGGTCCAGCGGCCTTAATGGCACTCCCGGAGCCCAGAAACAGCCCGGTACCAATGGCCCCACCAATTGCGATCATCGTAATATGACGACTCTTTAGTGAACGTGAAAGTTTTTGCTCTTGTTGCTCATCCATGTGATAACTCCCCTTTCTCAATAAAAAAAGCCCCTGGTATCACAAATACCAGGGACGTTTGTCAACGCGGTTCCACCCATCTTCGCAAATCAATAATTGACTTGCCTCTCGGTCAATAATGGAACCACCCATTTCACGCGTAAAATGCCATTAACGACCACTGACTTTCAGCCATTGTCAGTTTCTCTGTCGGTCGCTCTTATTAAAAGTTAATGATAATTATACTGAATTCTCATAATCTGTCAACTCAAACTTTTAAAATCTCGTTAATTAAAAATTTCCAATCTTCTCCTTGACTTTTAATATAAATCATTGTTTAATGCAATCAACGGTTGATTAAAAGTCGAAGTAGCAACCTGATCACTGGCGAAGAGAGTTAGCGGCAATGTGAGAGCTAACGTATATTAGGTTTGTGAATTACAACTTAGTCACATAATCAACAATTTTATGAATATTGATAATTAAGGTACGTAACGTACGAAAATGGGTGGTACCACGGTTCACTTCGTCCCAAGGCTTGAGTGTCTTGGGACGTTTTTTATTTTCGTTGTTACCAAAACTGGAGGGATTAGGATATGAACATTGTCGATGAACTAGAATGGCGTGGAGCCGTCAACCAAGTTACTGATGAAGAAGGATTACGTAAACTAACCAGTGAAAAACAAATTAGTCTCTACTGTGGAACTGATCCAACAGGTGACAGTCTCCATATCGGTCACCTGATTCCATTTATGATGCTCAAACGATTCCAACTAGCTGGTCACCATCCTGTTATCATTATTGGTGGTGGTACCGGTGCAATTGGTGACCCTTCTGGTCGGAAGACAGAACGGACACTGCAAACAGAATCACAATTGGAACACAACAAACAGGCATTAACCGAACAAATGAAGAAATTGTTCGGAACTGAAAACTTTACCATCGTGGATAACTACACATGGCTTTCTAAGATCTCAATGATTGAGTTTTTACGAGATTACGGTAAATTATTCAACGTTAATACAATGTTGAATAAGGAAGTTGTTGCTAGTCGTCTTGATAATGGAATTTCATTTACGGAATTTACTTACCAAATCCTTCAAGCCGTTGACTTCCTGCACCTCTACCAGAATAATGATGTTCAACTCCAAATTGGTGGTTCTGACCAATGGGGGAACATCACTTCAGGAATCGATTTAATCCATAAAATTGAAGATCCTGAAACAAAGGTATTTGGCTTAACCATTCCATTGATGCTAAAGGCTGACGGGACCAAGTTTGGTAAAACTGCCGGTGGTGCTGTCTGGTTAGATCCAAAGAAGACCTCACCATACGAATTCTACCAATTCTGGTTAAACCAAGATGACCGGGACGTTGTTAAGTACCTGAAGTACTTCACCTTCCTAGACCAAGATCAAATCAATGATCTAGCAGAAAAGGTGAAGAATGAACCTTGGAAGCGAGAAGCCCAACGTACCCTCGCCCACGAAGTCACTAAGTTTGTTCATGGTGAAGCAGCAACGAAGCATGCTGAAGAAATTTCACAACTACTATTCAAGGGCAACATTCAAGATCTTACGACAGAAGATGTTGAACAAGCTTTCCAATCAACTCCATCTATTGACGTCTCAGCAGATGCTGCTAACATCGTTGATTGGTTAGTTGACACCAAGATAGAACCATCCAAACGTCAAGCCCGTGAAGATGTTAAGAACGGGGCCATTACTGTCAACGGTGAAAAGGTCACTGACGTTGATGCTGACATTAACCCTGCTGACCACTTTGATGGTAAGTACGTTGTCGTTCGTCGCGGTAAAAAGCACTACACTTTGGCCAAGGTTATCAAATAGGGGTTGCAAGATTTTTTAATTCAGTTACAATTTAAGTAATTCAATGACGTGGTAAATAGTAGCATAACCACCAACAGAGATGACTGACAACCGCTGAGAGAAGTCTACGGAAATGCGAAGTGGGACCACCAGAAGCAGTTAAATATTTTTAATGAGCGATGTACGTTTGTACATAAGATAGGTGGCACCGCGGTTAATCGTCCTATTTCCCAATCGGGAATTAGGGCGATTTTCTTTTTATCACAAAAGTTAAGAAAGGATTGATTATCATGACAGAAAAAAAAGTAATTTTAACAGGTGACCGTCCAACTGGTCATCTTCACATTGGTCACTACGTTGGTTCACTAAAAGAACGTGTTAAAATGCAAAACAGTGGTAAATACGATCCATATATTATGATCGCTGACCAACAAGCCTTAACTGATAATGCTCGTGACCCTGAAAAAATTCATAACAGTTTAATTCAAGTAGCACTGGATTACCTAGCAGTAGGGCTTGATCCTGAAAAGTCAACTATTTACGTTCAATCACAAATCCCTGCCCTGTCTGAACTAAACATGTACTTCTTGAACCTAGTTACTGTTTCCCGTTTGGAAAGAAATCCTACTGTTAAAGCAGAAATTCAGCAAAAGAACTTTAATCGTTCCATTCCAGCCGGTTTCTTAACTTACCCAGTCAGCCAAGCTTGTGATATTACCGCCTTCAAGGCTGAATTAGTACCAGTTGGTGATGACCAAGAACCAATGTTAGAGCAAGCCCGTGAAATTGTCCGGACTTTCAATTCCATTTATGGTGACGTCCTAGTTGAACCTGAAGGGGTATTCCCACCAAAGGGTCAAGGACGGATTCCGGGGTTAGACGGCAACGCCAAAATGAGCAAATCACTCGGTAACTGCATTTACCTTTCTGATGATGAAGACACTTTACGCAAAAAGGTGATGTCCATGTACACTGACCCTAACCACATTCATGTTGAAGATCCGGGCCAAGTCGAAGGTAACATTGTCTTCACTTACTTAGACATCTTTGATGATGACAAGGAAAAGGTTCAAGAATTAAAGGACCACTACCGTGCTGGAGGACTTGGTGACGTTAAAATCAAGAAGTACCTCTTTGAAGTTCTAAACAAGGAATTAACCCCAATTCGCGAACGCCGGCTTGAATTTGCTAAAGATATTCCAGCAGTTTATGACATGCTCCACAAGGGCTCTGAAAAGGCTAACCAGGTTGCCAACCAGACTCTTCATGAAGTTAAGGAAGCAATGGGTTTAAATTACTTTGAATAAGCATTAATAGAAACGAGCTCTCAGCATTATCAGAGCTCCAACTAAAAAAGTCATGGCAGATGAACTAGTCTGCCATGACTTTTTTAATCTTCATCGCGCATTAAGGCTTGCGCGTTTTGTAAATCAGTTACTAGAACATTGGCATATCCACCATTCAAAGCTGCTTTAATAGCTTGAAGTTTATTCATTCCTCCAGCTACCAAAATTGACTCACGAGTTGACTTAAGACGCTCTAGAGGTACTGCCATTGTTCGGTCAGATAACTTTGGATCAACAATCTGTCCCTGTTCATTAACAAATTGTGAAACAATGTCCCCAACTGCCGTTCGTTGTAACTTTTTAATTTCCGCAGGTGAGAGATAACCTAAGCTGAACAACGTTGAATTTGCTTCAGTCGTTCCGACGGTAAATACTGCAACATCGGTATGTTCAGCTGTCGTTACGATCTTCTCAATAAAGTGGTCCTGCATTACCATTGTCTTAATTTTGGCATTATCAAAAATTACTGGTAAAGGTAAAATTTGTGCCTGAGTATGGAAATTTTTATTAAATGCTTCGGTGACATTAACAACAAAATTATTGTGGGTAGAGTTGGCAACCGTTCCTTTTAAATAGACCACTTGAATATTTTTACGCTCACTTGGTTGTAAATACTTTCCAACCGCGTCTAAGGTTTGTCCCCAACTAACCCCGATAACATCATCATCACGAACTAACTGTGGTAACAACTCAGCCGTTGTTTTGCCAAGCGCATTCAAAATTCCTTGCGGATTGTTCTCAACTGGTTCCGCAATCTTAACCCGCTTTAAGTGATACATGTCCTTAATTTGCTGGCTGAGTGAACGCACATCACTAAGTGGATCATTAATTTGAACTTTAACAATTTGATGATCACGAGCAAACTGAATAGCTCGTGAAACCGTCGGCCGAGAAAGGTTCATCTGCCGTGCAATTTCTGCTTGAGTGATCCCCTTTAAATAATAAAGTTTACTAATCTCAACCGCCTGTTGAATCTGTTTTCGTGATGTCATCTTAGCATCTTCCTTTTATTCAGAACCGGTCCCCAATTATTCTTTACCAATTACCTTCATACTGTGGCTAACTCCCAGTCTTGTTGCACCAGCATTAACCATTGCTTCAACTTCTTCTTTGCTGTGAATACCACCTGAGGCCTTAACAGCAGTACCAGTTCCCTTAACAGCAGCTGCCATTACTTCAACAGCATGAACAGTTGCACCTTCCTTTGAGAATCCAGTAGAAGTCTTAACAAAGTCCGCACCAGCTTGAGCAGCAATCTTAGAAGCCTTAGTAATTTCGTCGTCGGTTAATAAGCAAGTTTCCAAAATAACCTTACCAGCTTTGTGACCAGCATCAACCACTGCTTGGATATCTGCCGCAATCTTATCTTCATGGCCAGACTTCATTTAACCAATGTTCATAACCATATCGATTTCGTAAACACCATGGTCAATATCATCTTCTGACTCAGCGACCTTAATCTTAGTAGTATTTGCTCCAAGAGGAAAGCCAATTACACAAGCAGTAACTACATCTGTACCTTCAAGGGCTTTGTGAACTTTTTCAACCCAGTAAGGATTAACCATTACTGTATGAAAATGATTATCAATGGCCTGCTTAATAACAGTGTCAATCTGATCCTCAGTTGCATCAGGGGTAAGTAACGTATGATCAATATAACGATTTAATTCCACGATTAAATTCCTCCTTCATGAATTTACAATTACATTATAAATCTTTGTTACATTATTTCAATAGCTTATGAAATAATGTAAACATATCAGAGAAAGTGTCATACAAAAAAGCGAAGCACGGAATGTGCTTCGCTTTCATCAATCATTATTAGTTTAATGCGGCAATAGCCTTGTCAAGAAGTTTAACGCTAGTTGCTACAGGGTAAACTGCCATGATTTCGTTAATTTGTGGTGCAGAACTCTTTCCAGTGAAGGCAATGTTCAATGGGAAGTAGAGCTTTTGACCCTTAACACCAGCATCTTTACCAACCTTCTTAATGAGGTCGTTGTATGCATCTGGAGTAGTGTCATCTGAAACACCATCAAGAGCTGCCTTAACACCGTTCAATACGGCTAAGGTATCATCTTTATCTAAGTCACCAAAGTCATCGTATGAAAGATCTTGGTCTAAGATGGTTGCATAGAACCATGCGTAGTCCATGATTTCAATTAACTTGTAAACATCACGTTGGTGAATGTGAACAACCTTCTTAAGTAATGCACGAAGGTCATCGTCACTCATCTTCAAGTCGTTTAACTTGTTAGCTTCTTCAGAATCATTTTCGTGAACTAAGGTCATAATCCGATCTACTAAGTCATCAACAGACATCTTCTTGATGTATTCACCGTTCATCCAATCAAGTTTGTGTTGATCGAAGTATGCAGGTGAGTTAGACATCCGGTTAGGATCGTAAGCCTTAATTAATTCTTCCTTAGAATAAATTTCCTTTTCGCCAACTGGTGACCAACCAAGGAATGCAATAAAGTTAAAGATAGCTTCCTTGAGGTAACCGTGACGGTGGTATTGGCTAATAAATTGTAACGTGTTCTTGTCACGCTTACTTAACTTCTTACCAGTAGCTGGGTTGAAGATTAAGGAAATGTGACAGAAGTGTGGGTGATCAACACCTAATGCTTCATATACCGCAATTTGCTTTGGAGTGTTGGCAATGTGGTCAGCACCACGAAGACAGTCGGTAATGTCCATTAAGTAGTCATCAATAACAACGGCAAAGTTGTAAGTTGGCATACCGTTGTTCTTTTCAATGACGAAGTCACCACCAAGGTTGTCAGAATTGAATGAAACATGACCTAAAGCCCAGTCATCCCATTCAAGGGTGTGATCCTTTGGTAAGTGCAGACGAACAGAAGGCTTGATGCCCTTAGCTTTAGCAGCGGCGATTTCTTCATCACTTGCATCATACCAGTGACCATCATATCGAGGAGTTTCACCCTTGGCCTTTTGTTCTTCACGCATCTTTTGAAGTTCTTCTTCAGTAGTGTAATCGTAGTAAGCTTTGCCTTCATCGATTAACTTTTGAACGTACTTGTGGTAAATACCTTCCTTGTTACGTTCAGTTTGATGGTATGGGGCATACTTAGGATTTGGCTTATCTGGACCTTCATCCCAGTCAACACCCAACCAGTGCAAGTTCTCCATCTGCGACTCTTCACCGTGTGGCACATTCCGTGCAATATCAGTATCTTCAATCCGAAGAACCATTGTTCCATTAAAGTGACGAGCAAACAGATAGTTAAAAAGTGCAGATTGTGCATTACCGATATGCAAGAAGCCTGTTGGACTTGGAGCATAACGTACTCTAACCTTTTTATCCATAGTAATATCCTCTCTCCATCAGAAATTAATCTTACGTAAAAATGGGCACCTTAGTGAATGTCCTACCCTAAGACTTATGACTATTTTACCATTGTGTAAGAAAAAAAGAAAGCATTATCAAAAAGTTTGTCTAATTACTTTATCGAAAAATGTTCAAAACACAAAAAAAGCATTTCGGAAATAATCCAAAATGCTTTTCTTTAACTATTTTATGAAACTAATAACTAGTTGAACTTCTTGTTTAAGTCAGCAATAGCTTGGTGAAGATCTTCAGCAAAGTCATCAGCAATAGTCATACTCATTCCTGGACGAACAACGATACGTTCAACAGTTTCGTCGTCACGGTCCTTTGGAAGTGGGTAAGCAGGAACTTGCCAACCGTATGAACGAAGGGCATCTTCCATGTCGTAAAGGTTCCACTTAACATCAGCATCGTCACGAAGCTTCCAAGTGTTGATTGGAAGAAGTGAACCATCAGTAATCATTTCGAAGTAACCAGTGTCCTTCAAAACTTCACTAATGTGAGTAGATACCTTACGTACGTTTTCCATAACGGCACGGAAGCCTTCCTTACCAAACCGGATCAAGTTGTAGTATTGACCTACAATGTGAGCACCGGAGTGTGAGAAGTTAATAGCGATTGAGTCAACTGAACCACCAAGGTATGGTACAGAGAACCGCATTTCCTTTGGAAGGTGTTCGTAGTCGTTCTTACGCCAAATAGTCCAACCTAAACCAGGGTAAACCATTCCGTACTTGTGACCAGAAACGTTGATTGAAGCAACGTTTGGAAGACGGAAGTCCCAAGGCTTGAAGCCGTCAACCCAAGGAGCGAAGAAGCCGTTGTAAGCAGCATCAACGTGGATCTTGATTGGCATGTCCTTGTGAGCTTCGTTGTACTTAGTTACTTCAGCATCAAGTGCTTGAACATCGTCGATTTCACCGGTGAAGGTGATACCAAAGACAGCAACAATACCAATGGTGTTTTCGTCAACCATTGACATAGCCTTCTTGATGTTAAGGCTTGATTCGTTAGAACCATGTTCCAACTTAACTTGACGCATTTCAACGTTCCAGTAAGTACAGAACTTTTCCCAAACAACTTGGTAACCAGAACCAATAATCATGTTTGGCTTGTGGTTGTGAAGGTCATCGATGTCGATGCCGTTAGCCTTAGCACGGTGCTTCCATGAGAATAACATGGAAAGTCCACCTAACATACATGCTTCAGAAGAACCAACGGTTGAAGTACCGATGAAGTCCTTACGGAACTTTTCATCTTCTGGAATACCCCACATGTGACCAATCATAGCAGCACAACGGTCTTCCATTGCGGCGGTCTTTGGGTATTCTGACTTATCAATAGCGTTAGTGTTCATAGCACTTGCCATTAACTTGTCAGCTTGTGGTTCCATTTGAGTAGAACAGAAGGTTGCCAAGTTTTGGTTAGCCTTTGCTTCGTTCAAACGGAAGTGTTGAATCAATTGTTCAGCAACGTTAGGGTTCATTGCCTTTTCTGGCATTTCTTCTTCTGGTAAGTGTTCACCAGATTCAACGCTACCTAACCAGTTTTGCTCTAAAGCGTTATCAATATCAGCCATATTAGTTTTCGGAATTAGTAGCCAACTAATTCCTTCCCCTCCTTTGAATAAAAACCTATAGCTACAAAATATATGACTACTACTTTTAAATTAGACAACTATACTTTTAGTTCCCCAATTCCCCCTTTCAGGGCTATTCAATCTGAGATATAGTCGTGTTTATTTTGTAAAATTAGTCTTCGTCGTAAAGACCTGCATCCTTAACGTCCTTAGTCCACTTAGCATGGTAACGAAGCATTACAAATGGAACTAAGAAGACAATTACGAACCCAACGACCAACAGCATCAGGTAAGTGTGTTGTTGTGCTACTGAGTAACCCTTTGGTGGGAAGAAGGTGACAATTAAGGCAAATGCAGTCAAGATGAAACCAACAATTGCGTAAAGGTTTTTCAAGAACTTAGAACGTGATGCAACCCAAGTCCGGTGTAAGTCGTCGTGACGGTTTACCAAACGGAAGTAAGCAGCAAACATCATTAAGTACATTAACATGTAGATGGCAACAGTTAAACTCATAGCAGTTTGGAAACTGATATCGTTCTTAGAACCACCAGCACCAAATGTTAACCATGCACCAACGATACATACGATGATACCTTGAAGAATCATGACGTTAGTACCGATACCGTTCTTGTTAGACTTAGCAAAACGTGCTGGAAGGTAACCCTTCTTAGCAGCTTCGTGCATACCAGCGTTAGGACCAACAACCCAACTACTAATTTCGGCAAGAACACCAAGCGCTAACAGAATACCAGTTAACCGTTGAACAAATTCACCAGACATGTGGAACATTGAAGCTAATGAACCGTAAGCAAATACGATACCATTACTCAATTGAATCTTGTCGTTAGGAATAGTAGCAGCGATTGACATAGAACCAATGATATCAGAGCAGATAGCAGCGATACATAATGCAAGCATAACCTTGGCGTATGCCTTAGGGTTCTTTAAGTTCTTAACGTGTGGAGCAGAACCTTCGGCACCACAGAATGCTAAGATAAATGGAACAAAACCAACTAGAACACTACCAGACCATGTTTGTGGGAAGATTGTGTGCCAGTTAATAGTAATTAACATGTGGTGTCCAGTTAACAGGTAAGCTGCAAACAGGAAGAGTAAGAAGAATACAGGAATAATAACACCGAGTGTGAATCCCCATTGTGCAATCTTACCAGTGAACTTAGTACCACGTTGTTGCAGTGCAATAAGTCCCCAAATAATGATTAAAATTAAAATGTAACGAATCCAAAGGTTGTCATACATTGCTGGTAAACTCAAACTTGCTGAGAAACAGGCAATGATGAACATCATCATGGTGTTCATACCAACAGTAATGTGGACCCATTGATAGAACAAAGCCGTGAATCCAGAATTTTCACTGTACATTTGACCAACCCAGGTGAAAACACCACCCTTGGACCAGCCATCAACTGATGCCATTTCACCAGCGGCACGAGTAACTGGTAAGAACCATAAAATACCAGCTAAGAACAGGAAGAAGAACGCCGTAGCGCCTTGCTTAGCGAATGAAGCGAAACCATAAACGGTCATAACCATTGAAGTGGTCATTGAGAACAATTGGAAACCAGTAATTTGGTTAACCGCTTTTAGGTCTTTGGCTTCTTGTTTATTTTCAGCCAAAATAATCCATCTCCTACATTTATTGACTGTTATCATTTGAGCGCTACTAATGATAGCAGGAATAACAAATTAATCAGGGATCCTTTAATCTGATTACAGTTTTATTGTAAACGTTCCCTAAAAAAGATGGTACATACACTTTTGAAAAAGTGTATGAATTTAGAACTCTGAAAATAAACGGTCCACACTTTCTGTAGATGATGGAAACGTTTTCGATAGTAAAATAGACGGTTCATCGTTCATTCCTTTTTTTATCCATTCAATAATAATGCCGTGAACACCGTAGGCAAAGAACTGAGCACCCTTATCAAGAGTATCAGTTTTCTTTTTGCCTTCACTTTGTAAAATAAACTCATTTAGTGCAGTATCCAAAAAAGAGCTCAAAAGTGAATAACCTTGATCTCCATATGTAATATGAATAATTGCTTCTTTATGTTTACGAATTACATCAAGCAAATTTAAAAGATGTTGTTGAAGGTTAGTAGAACCATCTCGTTCTGCTAGGAGTTTTCCCCATTGCTGAAGGTAAAAAGTTAAGCATTGATACTTATCAGAAAAATAATAGTAAAAAGTTTGTCGTTCAACTTGGGCATGTGAGGCAATATCTTTTACTGAAACGGACTCAAAATATTTTGTCTCGCTAAGATCAAAAGCGCTGCGTCCTAACAAATTCTTTGTCGATTTCATTTATATACTCCTATATTCTCCATAAGCTCATAAATGTGATGAATTCGTAAAAAAAGGCTACTTGCAATTACAAGTAGCCTTTTACTAATGACCCGTGCGAGATTTGAACTCACGTTACCAGCGTGAAAGGCTGGTGTCTTAACCAACTTGACCAACGGGTCAATTCCTTTTGACATCTATAATAATATCATAGGTCAAAAAAAATACAACCCTTTTCGACTAAATTTTTTTACTTTTTTTTGATCGTGTCAAAAAAGCCACTATTATCAAGGTTAAGAACATCATTAAGCTAACTGTGAGAAAAAGAATTTCATAATTGAAATGGTCGATAATTAATCCACCATACAATGGCCCAATGGCTCGACCGATTGACATTGCAACGTTTGGCAGTCCTTGGTAGTGTCCTGTTTCACTCGGATCAGTTAACTGGTCAATATAAGCCGGAACAGCTGGAATTCCTGTCATCTCTCCAATCGTTAAAATCAAGAAATCAATGACAAACATCGTAAAAGTACGTGCAAAAATAAGTAGAATGAACGAGCTCGCAAATATCGCCAGCCCCCAAATGATTTGATTACGGACATTTATGTAGTTTGCTAATTTATTTACTAGCGGTTGACCAACCATAATGACACCACCATTGATCGTCCATAAAAGACTGTAAGCAAAAAATGGGATATGCATATTGGTTATACGTACCGACATCACTGTCTCCCACAAAACATAACTAAGATAAATTGTCATCAAACATGTACAAATAGCATAAACAATATGTACGTTATGTGAACTGCTTCGATGAGTTTCTTTCTCTAATTGGTGAGCATGTGCTTGATGATCAAGCGGAACGTTAAAGAATAGGACAGTAATTAATAGAAAAAGTCCGTAAAAAACTGCAGTGGTCGTAAAAACTATCGAAGAACTAATAGGAAGTAATACACCTACTAATAATGTACCAATGACCACCCCAACATTCATCGCCATATACAACATATTGAAAACGTATCTAGTAGATTGTCCCTTAACTTTAGTTCCATACGAATTAATTACGGTAATACTAGAACCATCCGCAAAACTAATCACACATAACCAAACTGCGAAGAATGGCCAATTATGCAGAAAAATTAGTAACACTGCTGAAATCGTCGCAAAAATCACCGGGATGACTGCCGCTTGGTACGGATTCCAACGGTCATAGAGGTACCCGCCCAAATAGTTACCGGCCATCATACACAACGACATTACAAACATAACTACTCCCGCAACGGTCATTGATTCGCCAAGATATTCGTGCATGTAAACAGTTGTCAACGGCCATAGCAAAGCAGCTCCCGTATTGTTTAATAGACTAGCGGCCACAATCCATTTTAACTTCAGGGTTTTTGATTGCATTGTGATCTCCTTCTACTATATAAAATTAAAAAATGACGCCAACATAGTGGCGTCATTTTTATTAAACTGTCATCGCCACGAGTTTGCTAATTACATGTTTAGTGTAACATAGCGCTCTCGCTTACCAAAGGCAGTAATTTATTTATTAAGTTTATTCCGGAATGGAACCGCGTTTTCCTTAGTAATCTTAGTAATACCATGCATATATGGAACTAGTACATCAGGAATCGTTACAGAACCGTCAGCGTTTTGATAATTTTCAAGAATAGCTGCAACCGTCCGACCAACAGCAAGACCAGAACCATTCAAAGTATGAACGTAATGAAGCTTGCCATCAGCATCACGATATTGAGTGTGCATCCGCCGTGCTTGGAAGTCTAAACAGTTGGAACAACTTGAAACTTCACGATACTTGTTTTGGGCAGGCATCCATAATTCCAGGTCATGAGTCATTGATGCAGTAAAGCTCATGTCACTCGTGGTTAATGTAATAACGTGGTATGGCAAACCAAGCTTCTTCAAAATGTTTTCAGCATTGGCTGTCATTTTTTCAAGTTCATCCCATGAATCTTCCGGCTTAGTGTACTTAACCATTTCAACCTTGTTGAATTGGTGCATCCGAATTAACCCACGGGTATCACGACCAGCTGCTCCAGCTTCTGAACGGAAACAAGGGGTCAGGGCAGTTACATAAACTGGTAGTTCCTTTTCAGGAATAACGTCTCCACGATAATAATTGGTCAATGGCACTTCGGCAGTTGGAATCAATGTCATGTCTTCGCCGTTAACTTGGTATACGCCTTCCTTAAACTTAGGGAACTGGCCAGTTCCGTACATTGATTCAGCATTAACAATGTATGGAGGTAGAACTTCGGTATAACCATCGTTCATGTGTTCATCCAGCATGAAGTTGTAAACGGCCCGTTCTAATTGAGCACCTAATCCTAAGTAGTAAACAAAGCGGGCACCTGATACCTTACGAGCTCGATCAAAATCAAGAATACCAAGGTTTTCACCAACATCCCAGTGATGTTTAGGTTCAAAATCAAAATCACGAATTTGACCAACCTTGCGTAATTCCACAGAGCCTTCTTCAGTTAGGCTAACTGGCACACCTTCATTTGGTACGTTTGGCAGGCGTGACATCTTATCATAAAAGACCTTGTCGTTAGCATCTACTTGTTCATCTAAGGCTTTGATTTGATCACCAAGATCACGAGTTTCTGCAATGGCTTCGTCTGCTGATTCACCATTCCGCTTAGCTTCACCAATCTTCTTAGAAGCTTCATTACGTTGTGCCTTTAATGTTTCCACTTTTTGCAGTAAATCACGACGCTTTTGGTCTAATTCTAAAACTTCATCAATTTCTTCAGCTTTAACTCCACGAGTAGCCAGCTTTTCCTTAAACCAGTCTGGTTGGCGACGAATCTTCTTAATATCTAGCATATTGTCTCCTCCAATCAAAAAGAGCCACTTCATCCTCAAAATTTTGGGACGAAATGGCTCTGGTTCCGCGGTACCACCCAAGTTTGGCATTAATATGCCACCCTCGAAATGGATAACGGCCATTCACCGTGCGGCATTACCCGCCCACATTTCATGCACCGGAGTTTCGATCGGCAACTCTCACCAGCCGTTGTCTCTCTGATGATCTACTTAAAATGCACCCGTGTTTAATATTCGAGTTAATCATATTACATTAAATTTAAATTAGCAATCCTTAATTTAAATTAATTTAGAGATTATTAATCTCATGTGGATACTTAACGTGACTTACCCCGTTTTGAGAAATAACTTGTAATTGATTTGGCACTTGATTCTCTAATTCTGTAACATGACTAATTATTCCAATCATTTTATAACCTTTGATAGTCTGCAATGCGTTTAGCGCCTGATTTAACGCATCCTGATCTAAGGATCCAAAACCTTCATCAATAAATAATGCATCCACTTGGATCCCACCGCTACGTTCTTGGATAACTTCTCCCAAACCAAGAGCAAGCGCCAAAGAAGCCATAAAGCTTTCACCGCCTGATAGGGTTCTAACGCTACGTTCTTGACCTGCGTTGTCATCATAAACATTAATTTCTAGGCCGCTCCACTTTGTACCATTACCCTTTGCCTGATCATCGCTTAATACAAATGCATAGCGTCCATTAGTTAATTTGTCCAGGCGTTCATTGGCAACACGTAGCACCTCGTTCAGGTAGTTCTGGAGAACATAACGCTCTAAGCTTAATTTACTATCAGTGTTCCCATTCATAACATCACTAATGGTTTGTAAATCTTGAATTTTCTTTAATTCATTGCTTTGTTGACGGTGAATTCTAATGACTTGTTGGTAAATATCTTGTAATGACTGCAAATTACCTTGTAGCTCACCCTTTTTCTGTTGTCCCTCGGACATCTGGTGTTGTAGCATTGCTAACTGTTTTTGAGTCTGATCAATATCAGGTAAGGACTGTTCGCCAATTTGATCATTCAACCTTTGAAGCAATGAATCTAGTTGCGTGCACTTAGTTTGATATTCTTGCCATTGTCGTTGCATCGCTGGTAATTGTTTAACTTTTTTGTTGGATTGTTTCCAAAAAGTCCAATCTTGATCAGCAGAATATTTTTTCAACGCTAAGGAAAGTTCCTTTTTTAAGTCTGCGGACTGATCTTGATAATCCTTAATAGAAGACTGGTTATCCGTTATTAATTGGTGGATTGTAGCAATTTTTTCGTTGATAGCCGTCAGTTGCTGCTGGACATCTTTTTGCTGTTGATCAAATTTATCAATTTTCTTTTGCCATTTATTTAGCTGAGCTTCTGCTTCGTGCTGATCAGCATATGCTACTGGTAAATTATCAATAATTGTTTGCAGATTTGCTCTTGTAGCTGTCTGTTTTTCATTAGCATGATTAAATTCAGCTTTCGCATCTTCAAGTTTTGCCTTCGTATCCTCAACCGTTTGTTGTAGCTTTACTTTTGTTGATTTGTATTGTTGCTGCAATTTCAAATGACTTTGCAATTCCTTTTCTTGGCTTTGGACTTTCTGACGTAATTCATCAACTGTTTGCTTTAGATTGGTCGCTGTTGAAGAGTCAGCCCCCATAATATCGTTGATTTTATGTAATTGTTGATCCATCATTTTTGTCTCACGGCTTTGCTGATGTTGCCATTCTTCTAACCGTGATTGTTGAGTAGCATGTTTTTGTTGGATCTTCATCAAAGCTTCATTAGCCTTATCGACCTCTTCACTAGAAACTTCATCTTGTTGATCGTTAATCGGAGCTGGATGGGGGTGTTCTTTCGATCCACATACCGGACAAGGACTTCCTGGTTTGAGGTCTTGAACTAATCGGGCAATTTCATTACGGGCATGCACATCCTTGAGGTCTTCATAACGTTGACGGGCATTCTCCATTTGAGTGTCGATTTCACTTAGGTGGTCATTGCCGGTATCAATTTGTGCTTTCAATTTATCAAATTGTTTTTGATGTCGGCTGTATTCATAAAAAAGCGATTCAACATTTTCTAACTGATGCTTCTGTTTTTCCTGAAAGATGCTCTCTTCCGTGAGATCTCCCAGGTCACTTATTTGATTATCAATTTGTTCTAACTGTTGTTTACTGTCTTGGATGGTCGTTTGGTATTTTGTTAAAGTAGCCTGCTGCTTTTCAATACCAGCCTGTTGTTTGGCTACAAGCGAAACTAGCTGGGCCTTTTTTTCGTACTGTGGCAATAAGTTTTTGAGGACCGTTTCTTGCTCTCTAATTTTATTAATTTTAGTTTGCCGTCCTTCTAGCCGACTATTATTTGTATTCAGTTCCTTTTGATGACTTCTCAATTGATCCAGCAGTGATTCGTTTTCCTGCAGTTTCCTTTGTTCATGATGTACAGCGTCTTTTGCATGAAGGTAGTCAAGATAGGCCTTCTGATGTTCCTGAAACCAAGTTAAATGATTAATTTCATTATTTAACCTTTTCATTTGAGGAGACTGTTGTAATAATTCATCTAATTCATCTTGCTTCTGTTTTCGTTCATTAAAAGCGTCAACTAATCTTTGCTGATGGTCGATTTTTTGATTCAAACTTGTTGTTTGCTTTTGAAGTTGCTCTATTTCCCGGGAAATATTCCCTACTTTTTCCTGCTGTTCTTCTATTATTTGTGAGGCGCCTTTTAACCATTCATCATTTGACAATCCAGGATCAACATTAGGAAAGCTTTCTTTAATAGTGATCATCTTAGTTGTTATTGTTTGATGTTGTTTTTTCTGAATTGCCAAACGATCTTTCAAAACTTGCGCCCACTTTTGATACAAGCTGGTATTAAAGAGATCCCTTAGTAAAGTTTCCTTATCATTACTACTCGACTCTAGGAATTGACGGAATTTTCCCTGGGGCAGTAACACGATTTGTTTAAACTGGTCACGGGTTAAATTCAACAGCTTCTCAATAAAATCGTTAGCAACACTAATCTTACTAATCTCCGTTGGCTGCTCATCCTCCAATGGATAAATCAGGCTGACTTTAGTACTGTGTTCCACTATCTTATTTCCACGACCAAGGAGGGCTTGTTTTGGTTTACGAGTGACCTCATATGTTCTTCCTTGATGTTCAAATATGAACGTTACACTCGTTTCTTGATCATTAGGAGCAAAATCTGATCGTAATGCTGCTGCATCACGATCCTGATCGTTAGTAGTTTGTCCAAACAAGGCATAGCACATTGCATCAAAGATGATAGTTTTTCCGCTTCCGGTGTTACCACTCACTAAAAAGACAGCCGTCCCTGTTAATTCGCTGAAGTCGATGGTTTCATTTTTATACGGCCCAAAATACCGCATTGTTAGGCTTACCGGTTGCATTTAATCATTCTCCTTCATTACTTCTTCAAGCGTTTTCCGCATTATTTTCTCCTGTTCTGCACTCATCTCAGTACCAATAGTTTGCTGAAAGAAGTCTTCAAATAATTTATCTGGAGACAACTGGGTTTTGGTTGATTGCTGATGTCTCTTGGGGTCACTAAAACCATATTTACGACTCAGGCTTAGAATTTGCGGATAATATTGACGTAACCGATTCATCACATCTGGAATGATTTCCCGATCTGTTAACTTAATTGCATAGTAATCATCTTTTGCGTAATTTTTAGCAAATTGTTCATTAGTTAACGTATCCATCGAATCCTCCAGAACATGAATGTCATGAACTGGCTTTAATGGTACCCACTGTATTTCAAATGGATCTGTATCCACGATCCACACGCCCTTCTCCATAGGAGCCTCAGAAACCGAAAGCTTCATTGGTGAACCACTATAGCGTACTCGTTCTTCATGAAGTGCGTTTTTGTTATGTAAATGACCCAAAGCAACATACTCAAAATCTTTTAAAATATCAGTATTCACCGCACTCAGACCCCCGACTTCGATCATCGTTTCGGATTCAGCAGTCCGTTTACTACCAGCAGCAAAAAAATGAGCTACTAGAACATGTTGTGATTGTGGATCAAAAGATTCCTTCATTTTCGTAACAATCTTTTGCATTGCCGTATTAATATTTTGAATATGATCATCCGCAAAATAATTACGAACTTCCTGAAGGCCGAAAAAAGGTAATAAGAAAAACTGAGTATCTTTAATATTTATAGGATGAAAAGCATCACTAAAATTCGTATTTAAATAAAAATCATTATTCACAAACCACTGGTGACCTATTCCGAGGCGGGTAGCAGAATCATGATTACCACTAATAGCTAAAACCGGTAAATGTTCTTTAATATTCAGAGTTGCTAACTCTTTGGTAAGTTCTTGAATTGCGGCTTCACCGGGAATGGTTCGATCATATAAATCCCCCGCAATTACAACTGCATCAACCTGTTTATCCTGGGCTATTTTACGAATTTCTTGAAAGGTGGCATGTTGATCCGCCAATAAATTGTATCCAGCCAGATTCTTACCGATATGCCAATCACCTGTATGTAAAAAACGCATCCCGTCATTTCCTCCAAACATTTGTTTGTGTTTAAAGCTAATTATAGCAAAGTCCATTTATTCATGAGTATCAATTATTTTCTTTTTTTCATCGACTTTTTGTAATTCTACAATTTAGTTAAAATGTCAACCTCTAAGTCGCTAAAATTCGTTTACACTCCCTTGTTTCATGCGGTATAATATCGGTTGATATTCTTTAAAAATAGGTAAATTAGATTCAAACTAATTTACTTCATTGGCAAAGATTATATACTGATTATGCGTATAGATGGATCACAAATGAATAGCTATCAAGAAAGGACGGATTAATTTAATGATTAAAGCGCTCAAAGAGCATCCTGCCTCTTCGTTCATATTAAAGACGCTTTTCTATTTCATTGTGCTAGTTGCCTTAATTTACCTTTATGGTTATTTTGGCGCTGGACAAGCCCCATTCATTTATAACGAATTTTAATGGAGGAAAGAGTTTTGGTTACAAACATTGTTCCAGAAATTGATCAAGTGGTTAAGCAACATCTCGACAAAGTGTATTTTGACGAAATGGGCACTACCCATACATATCAAGACTTGTTAGATGCTTCAAATTCATTTGCTGCTTGGTTAGATAACAGTAATATTCCAGCCGGCAGTCCCATTATGTTCTATGGGGATCATCAATTTGAAATGGTCGCTGGCTTCTTAGGTGGCTTAAAGTCAGGACATGCTTATATTCCAGTTGAAACTGGCTCTGCGCTACCACGAATGCAATCGATTATTAACACCGCTAAGCCTAAATTGGTCGTGGCTGTCGATGATTTTCCTGACCAAGAGCTTGACTATGATGGTCAAATCCTCAACCTATTTGAATTACAAAAGATTATGGCTAATCACACGCCATACTCATTAGACCATGAAGTTAAAGGGGACGAACCTTTCTACATTCTCTTTACTTCTGGTACAACTGGTTCTCCAAAGGGAATCGAAATCAGTGCCAACAACATCACTACTTTTGCTAACTGGATGCTTGGTGATGACTTCAAATTACCAAGGGAAGCAACTTTCCTAGGACAACCACCATTCTCATTTGACATTTCCCATTTTTACTGGTTAGTAGGAATGTTATCTGGGGCAACAGTCAAAGCTATCCCGGTCAAAGTTGTGCAAAACTTTGGACAACTTTTCAAGGTCCTACCTGACTTAAAGATTAATGTCTTCTTTGGTACTCCTTCTTTTGCCGAACTATTATTATTAAGTCCGGATTTCAATGCTGAGAAGATGCCTGACCTACAAAAATTTGTTTTCTGTGGTGAAGAATTGACAGTATCCACCGTCAAACGGTTATTCCAAAAGTTCCCAGATGCTCACATTTACAATACTTATGGTCCAACCGAAGCCACTGTTGCCGTTACTAGTTGTGAGATCACCAAGGACATGTTAAAGGACGCCAAGCGGCTACCAATTGGTTACGACAAACCTGGTGTTACCACTACTATTTGGGATGGTGACAAACAAATTACCGAACCTGGTAAGCATGGCGAAATTATTATTTCAGGTGATAGTGTAGCTGCTGGTTACCTAAATAACCCTGAAAAGACTGCTAAAAACTTCTTCAAGTTTAACGGTCAACAATCATACCGAACTGGTGATGCTGGTTACATTACAGCGGATGGATTACGCCATATCATTGGAAGAATGGATTTCCAAATTAAGCTTCACGGTTTCCGTGTTGAACTTGACGAAGTTCGTTCCAGTTTGGAACTCAGTGAATATATTAAGCAAGCAGTTGCCGTTCCAAAATATGATAAGAATGGCAAGGCAACTCACCTCATTGCTTACGTAATCGCCCAACCAAACGACTTTGATTCCGATGCTGAACTCACCAAGGCAATTCGTGATAGTTTAAAGGATAAGATCATGGATTACATGATGCCAACCCAGTTTATCTATGTTGACAGTTATCCAACTTCAGCCAACGGTAAAATTGCCGTTAAGGAACTGATCGCGGAGGCTAATAAATAATGATTAATTGGTTTGCAAGTTTACCTAATTTTTCAGCGTATGGTACGCCTACCTATTTTATTTACCTTCTGTTAGCATTGGTTCCACTGGGAATTGGTCTTTACTTTGGTAAACGATTTGAATGGTATGAAGCATTAATTAGTTTTGTTTTCATCTTCTTCATGTTTGATGGACAGGACTACCGACAAGCCTTATCACTGATCGTTTATATCATTTATCAGACATGTCTGGTAATGTGGTACTTCCATTATCGGCAAAAGAAAAACAACAGTTTAGTATTTTACATAACAGTTGTTCTATCACTACTAACGATCATCATCGTGAAGTTTACGCCTGCAATGGTTGGTCATAACTCCCTGCTTGGTTTCTTAGGGATTTCATACCTAACATTCCGAGCTGCAGGAACGATTATTGAAACGCGAGATGGTGCCGTTAAAGACATTAATTGGTGGAAGTTTATCCGGTTTATGGCATTCATGCCAACTATTACTTCTGGTCCAATTGACCGTTATCGTCGATTCTCAAAAGACTATAAAAAAGTCCCAAGTCGTGAAAAGTACTTGAGCATGTTGCAAAAAGCAGTACTGTACCTATTTATCGGATTTGTGTACAAATTCGTAATTGACTACTTCTTTGCGCAACGCTGGCAGCCATTCTTTGAACAACAAGCAATGGCCCATGCCCCTCACTTATCATGGTGGGTAGTCGGAGTCGCCTATGTCTATACCGGTAACCTTTACTTTGACTTTGCCGGTTACTCTCTGTTTGCAGTGGCCATTAGTTACATCATGGGTGTCGAAACCCCAATGAACTTTAATAAGCCATTCCTTTCCAAGAACATTAAAGAGTTCTGGAATCGTTGGCATATGTCTTTATCATTCTGGTTCCGTGATTACATCTTCATGCGGTTCGTTTTCCTTGCTACTAAGAAACGGTGGTTCAAAAACCGTAATGTACTGTCTTCTCTAGCCTACATGTTAAACATGGTTGTCATGGGATTCTGGCATGGTGTAACTTGGTACTATATCCTTTATGGTTTCTTACATGGATTAGCATTGGTTATCAATGATTGGTGGTTGCGTTATAAGAGAAAGCACTACCACATTAAGACCACTAAGTTCACCAAGTTTATTGCTGGATTCATTACTTTTAATTTCGTAGTCTTTGGCTTCTTAATCTTCTGCGGTTTCTTGAACACGCTGTGGTTCAATCCCGCAGGAATGAAGTAAATTATTATTTTAATTTGGAGGAATTATCATGAAAGAACAAATTCAAGATTTATTAGCACAAGCAACTGGTCGTGACGCAAGCGATTTTTCTGACACTTCCGCTGACTTATACGCTGATGGCCTTTTAGATTCAATGGCAACTGTTCAATTCTTACTTTCATTACAAGATGAATTTGATATTCAAGTTCCAGTTTCCGAATTTGACCGGAGTGCTTGGAGTTCTGTTGACAAGATTGCTGATCGGGTAAAGGAATTACAAAATGACTAACAAGAAAAAACTGTGGTCAATTTTTGGCCCAGTGATTGTCGCTGCCATCCTGGTCTTGGTATTCTTTTGTCTCCCATGGTCAGGACACCACTCAGCCAAAACCGAGCAACGGGCCGCTGTTTCTTTAAGTCCAACGGTATTTAAAAACCGGTCGTTGAAAGTTCAAGCCCTTAGTGGCAAACATACCAAGTATGTTCCTTACTTTGGCTCGAGTGAATTTAACCGAATGGATCGTTATCATCCGGCTGTGATGGCTGCTAAGTACCATTCCTACCGTCCATTTATGTTTGGTTCACGGGGAACTCAATCATTACCACAACTATTTAATATGGCAATGATGTCCGATCAAATGCAAAATAAAAAAGCAGTTTTCGTCATTTCCCCACAATGGTTTGTTAAACGAGGCGTTATGCCATCAGCCTTCAAGTACTATAATGGTGCCTATGCTAACTTAACGTGGCTTCAAAAGGCTAATCCAAATTCACCATACGACCGTTATACTGCTAAGCGGTTAGTTCAGTTGCTTGGTGACAATGGCTCAGTCGTTAGTTATGCCGATAAAATTAGTAAAGGGAAATCCCTCAATAATTGGGATCGGTTTGTGATTCGCACCAAGTTAACCTTACTGCATCATGAAGATAACCTCTTTTCAGGGTTCTTCATCAAGGATAACTATGATACACGAATCAAACCAAAGACAAAACTATTACCAGAACAATTAAACTATGCTGATTTGTCCGCTACTGCTATTAAGCAACATGATCGAGCATCAAATAATAACCGTTTTGGTGTCTTGAACGCGTTCTACAACAAACGAATGCGGGGTCAAATCAAGAAGACAGCTGGATCACAAAAGCGTTTTGACTATACTAAATCTCCAGAATATGGAGACTTAGAAGTCGTGCTAAATCAATTACAGAAGACTAATACTAATGTCATCTTTATGATTACGCCTGTTAACGCTAAGTGGGAAAAGCACACTGGTATGTCTATGCCAATGTATTACCGGACTGTTCGGAAGATTAAAACTCAATTACGTTCCCAAGGCTTTAACAACATCATTGACTACTCTCACAAGGGTGGTCAAAATGGGTTTATGCAAGATACCATCCATATTGGATGGGCCGGTTGGGTTGATTTTGACCGTCAAACTGCTCCATTCTTGGAAAAGAAACAACCACAGCCAAATTACCACATGAATGATGCATTCTTATCTAATGAATGGCTAAACCTTAATCCTACTAAGGCTAACATTCAACAATTTAAGTCAGACCATCATTTGAAATAATGGCATGATTTGAAGTTCAATAGAAAAAGATCCGTTTAGAGTTTGAAGGCTCTACATCATTTAGTGTTGGTTTAACAAAATCGTGAAATTTTCGCTAAATTGGTATAGTTTTACGAGTTACATACTTTTAGGGTATGTGACTCTTTTATTTTACT
>NZ_JACJKU010000120.1 GCF_016901675.1 Limosilactobacillus coleohominis | reverse complement strand
CGATTTCATTGTAACAGAGGTTTACCTCTGTTTTTTTGTTTAAAACACAAAAATGGCATTGGTATAGAGATGAAAAATCTCTAACCAACACCATTTGGTGTAGAACCGATTAATTGGTTTACAACTTTATAAATTAGGGTCCATCTTGTAGTTGATCTTAGAAAGCTCAGTTCCCTTTGTGAGAAGTTTGAAAATTAACTCACGGGTCTTATTATTACAATATTGAGCAATTTCATGGTTTTGCGATGTTAGGTAGTCCGTTAAATCTTGACCAGATTTTTGTGTGGCAACCACGTCTGCTTCGTGAATTTTACGCCTGGTCCATGAGTGCATTTCTTTAATGAAGTCTTGATCATCATTGTAGAACTCGCCAAGATGAGATTCGACGATTTCTGCTAATGCTTCATCAAGCCAGAAGGCATGATCAAAGTCCATTTTCTTTGGTAATTTACTGTAGCTATCATCAGTATCTGTAGCGTTTCCGAAGAATGGAACGTAAGCTGAAAAACCAGGAATTCCAAAAGCAATCCACAGAATAGCTTGCGTGCCAGTATCGTGAGGACGAACTTGGAGAATATGTGATTGAGCGGTACGGCATAGACCGATTGAACGGTAACGACGCATGTCATCAGGATCGCCTTCACCAACAGGGTTATACTTAGTTTCATTAAAGTGTGATCCTAGAAGGTATTCAATATCTTCAACAGAAATTTTTCTTTCTGCTTTACGAATGAAAGGCATGTCACTATCTTCTGGGTGCTGATTAGCAGCGCTATTTGGACTTAGGTAACGTTGAGCAAACCAAACACGAGGGGTGTTGTAATGACGGTCTAGTTTAGTGCTAGTTCCAAAAATATGACGGAAGTTCCATTGGTCTAAGTCAGGATTAAGATCATGTTCAGTTACAAAGTCACGGATTCCATCAGACCACATGTAGTTATCGGGATCCTTAAAGTCAACTTTTTCAATCATAATTTGATTAGGAGCGACTGCATAGCAATCGTCTGGGATACGAACAGCGACCCATTGATGACCGGTAGCAATTTCCATGTACCAAACTTCATTTTGATCGATAAATTGGACACCGTTACCTTCCGCGGCACCATAAGTAGCTACTAATTTACCAAGGTATTCAACTCCTTCACGTGCTGAATGGATATAAGGTAAAACTAAAGTAGTCATTGAATCTTCAGCCAAACCATTTTTTACAAATGGATCATAAGCCAGAACTCGACCATTGGCGTAGACACTTTCCGTGGCACTTTCACCGACATTGGCTTCGTTAAAACCATCCTCTTCATTGGGGCCTGCAGACTGGTCTAATGATGGAGTGGCGCTATAGCGCATTGCGTTTTCTGGAAGTGGCACAGTAAGTTTATTGTAAGGTGAAACATAGGTTTCGTGACGGCCGGTCACAGCAGGGTGAACTAAAAACTTTTTTGGTTCAATGGCTTTCACCCGGTCTTCGTTTCTTGAAATAAAGGTAGAACCATCCATTGAGGCTTTTTTACCTACCATAATTGACGTACATGCTGAATTCCGCATAATATCATCCTCCTTATACTTATTATAATATCTTTTAATCATTAAGTAGCGATAAGTAATGATAGAATATGGCGGAAAAGGACAAATCGGGTTAATAGTATATTAAAATAGGTGGTGAATGAGGTGATGTTATGGCATATTTACAGGGACTATTAATTGGTCTGGCATTTGTAGCACCAATTGGGATGCAGAATATATATGTTTTCAATAATGGCCTGTCTTATAAGCTATCAAGAGCGTTGTTGTATACGTTTTTTGTTTGGATTTTCGATGCCTTATTCTGTTTTGCTGCCTTCTATGGAATCGGAGCATTAATTAGTAAAAATCACTTTGTAAAAATTGTTATCATGATTCTAGGTGGCGCCTTAACTGTATATATAGGTTATGGCATTATCAGATCAGCTAATCAGCGTGCGATTACAAGCGAAGATAATAAAATCAGTGTGAAACAAGCTATTTTACAAGCCATTGTGGTTAGTTGGGCCAATCCGCAAGCATTGATTGATGGCACGATGATGTTAGGAGCAAGCCGTGGGACCCTGACCACAGCTGAGAGTATTTTTTTCATTATTGGAGTAATTACATCATCTTTTATTTGGGATATGGGGATGACTAGTGCTTTTAATATATTGCGTCATCGAATGCCCGGAAAGATTCTCACAGGGATTAACTTAGTGAGTGGGTTGATAGTCTTTGGCTATGGTATTTTTTTGATTGTTAATGGAATTCAACAGGTTATGTAACATTAAAGTTTCACGTGAAACACGCGTTGAATAATTTAAATCGATCGGTAATAAGGGGCTGTGACATAAGTCCCCAATAATAAACGGAGTTGGATGAAATCTTCGGATTTCATTCAGCTCCGTTTTCCTTTAAAATATAGATACATTGATAAAAGAAAAAG
>NZ_JACJKU010000119.1 GCF_016901675.1 Limosilactobacillus coleohominis | reverse complement strand
TTGTTTAGGGTAACGACCTTAACTAATGCTTTTTCGCTATACATTAATTATGTGTCTAAATCCCTGCATTAACAATTAAGGAGGTCACTTCATATTATCTCCCAAATATTTACTAAGCTAATAAGAACGTAATGAGGTTCAAAACAACCAATACAATACACAATGCTAATAGGAGGCGCACTGTTCTTTTCATTTTTGGGTCACCATTTTGAATCTTATTCCAGTGAAGACCAATAAAGCCACCCACAATTGCTATGCAGCCAATTACTCCACAAATTCCAGAGTAGAAACTGTTATGGCGAATAGAAAAAGATGCAATCAAAATAATACCAAAAACTAAACCAAACGCACTCCATAATGTTCTCTTATCCAATTTAGTTCAAATCCTCTAAATGGCGTTTATTATTCATGTAAATGATAACTGTAAGTTGCCACCACAATGTTTTGTCGTGAATTTAATACAGAACGCAACCGGAGACTAGTTTGGTTATGCAATGCTAACTGCCAAGGACGCTTGGGTACAAATTGAGGTACTAATACCGTCGTAGAATAATTACGTGCCTCAGCTCGCTTGGCAATCACATCAACAAACCGTAAAGTTGGTGTTGCAATGGACCTGTATGATGAGTGGATATCCACAAATCGGACATCAGGATATTCAGCTTTAAATTCATTAGCTGTTTTATGTTCTTTTCCAGGGTTTTCATCAAAGGAAACGTGCATGGCAATGACATAATCACCAATAGACCGGGCGTAATTAATAGCTCCACGTGTCACACGGGTAACATTACCAACTAACACAATCACTGTTGATCCGTCATAGTCATGCAATTGAACAGCGGTCTTTTCCGCAACTCGCAACTGTTTACCAACCTTAATATAGTGGCTATGAATTTTGTGGAACATCCATAACAAGCACGGCATAATAATTAAGTATGGCCAGACGTTTTCGAAATGTTGCCAGAATAATGCAATAACTAGGCATAACGAAATCAAAGCACCCACAAGGTTAATGAATGACTTTCCTAGCCACCAACCTTCTCGTTCTCTGAACCAATGAATAATCATTGCCGATTGAGAAAGGGTGAATGGGACGAACACCCCAACAGCATACAAAGGAATTAACATATTAGTTTGACCATGGAAAATCAAAATCAGGATGATGGCACCAACTGCCAATGAAATAATCCCATTTGAATACCCTAAACGGTCACCACGATCCATGAAGGCATGTGGTAAAAACTTATCCTTAGCCATGTTATAAGCTAAAATTGGGAATGCTGAGAATCCAGTGTTAGCAGCAACTGCTAAAATCATTGCCGTTGAAAGTTGTAGCAAATAGAAACCTAATCCATGTCCACCAAATACTTTAGAAGCGATTTGAGAAAGCACTGTTACTTTTGCATTAGGTACAATTCCCAAGTAGAAGCCAAAGAAGATAATTGCAATGAAGAAGAATGCCAAAATAGCACTCATAATTGCCAAAGTAGTGGAAGCATTCTTTTCTTTTGGTTCATTAAAGTTTGGTACAGCATTACTTACTGCTTCAACCCCAGTCAATGATGACGAACCTGCTGAGAATGCTCGAACAAAAAGTACAAAAGTCATTCCAGCAACTGGAGTACCATAATCAGCTGGAGCATGATAGGTAATATGTCCAGTCGCAATATTAACGGCTCCCACAATAATCATGACAAATATCATAATTACGAAAAAGTACACAGGAACGGTTAAGAAGTTGGCACTTTCGCTCATTCCACGTAGGTTCATGAACATAATTAGCAGAACAATAATCACGGAAATGGGTACTGAGTACTTATATAACGCTGGAATAGCTGAAGTAATTGCCTCAGTACCAGATGTCGTTGAAACGGCCACAGTTAACATATAGTCAACTAATAATGAACCACCGGCAATTAACCCACCATTTTTACCCCAATTCTTAGTGGCAACAATATATGCACCACCACCACTTGGATAGGCGTGAATAATTTGTTGGTAAGATAGGGTAATCGCCAATAATAGCACTAACACAATGGCTGCAATTGGAATTGAGTACCACATGGCCATTGCAGATAATGTTACTAATACAGTAACAATTTGTTCAGGACCGTAGGCAACTGATGAAATTGCGTCTGACGATAACATTGCCAACGCCTTAAATTTAGTTAAATGAGTTTTACCTTCATCTAGTGTTTTTAATGGTTTTCCAATTAAAACACGTTTTAAATAACGCCACATTGTTACTCTCCTCAAAAGTAATGAATCAAAAGATATTCTACTCCACTCGTTCCCTAAATTGCTACCGTTTTTTTAAATTATTTTAACCCTTTTCCCATTTTAAAATGGGAAGTCTCTTATTAACAGTATATTTCTATTGCTAATAAAAAGGGGCTGTGACATAAGTCCCTAAAATGAAAAGATCCATTCGGAATTTGGTTAAATTTATGAATGGATCTTTTTGATAAATAAAATATTTTGAGAAAATGGATGGCC
>NZ_JACJKU010000118.1 GCF_016901675.1 Limosilactobacillus coleohominis | reverse complement strand
ATGTTTGTGTGTTCCAATTATTAAATTATTGGGCATATTTAATTATTGGGATTGCTCATGTTAATTTCGGGAGTTTCTTGTTATATATATTAGCTCCAACATTGGCTTTGAACTTAGTTTATTTTGTCCTGCTATATTGGCCGATCAATACTTTATTTACTAAAGCACTTGCCAAAAAACGATCCTAATAGTTTTATGAGAGTTTTTTAATTTAAGTATTGACTTTCATAATTTACACGGTTATTATACTTATAATAAAAAAAGACGAAGATCAGAATAGTAAAGCAATTAATCTTTTACAGAAAGTTTCTAGTGATGAGAAGAGATACTGATTAATGCTTGAATCACAACTGTGAGTTGATTACTGAAGAAAAGATAATCCGGGGAAGCCCGTTATAGCGTGGAGTTTATTTATGAACTTACTGAGGTTGGATTCGTGAGGGTCCAACACTAATGAGGTGGAACCGCTGAAAAGCCCTCTAACTATTGTTGAATAGTTAGAGGGCTTTTTAAGTTCTGGTAGAGAATAAACTTATTGAGGTAGTTAGTGTGAACTAACTATAAATTGGGGTGGAAACACGGTAAAGCGTCCCCTTGGATTAATTTCCGAGGGGACGCTTTATGTATCTAAAACATAGAAAGGGGAATCTTCAATGTCTTTACACTACATTACACAAATTTTACCATCACTTTTTCAAGGAGCCGGAATGACGTTAGAATTATTTTTCCTAACACTCATTGGTTCATTACCATTAGGAATTATTTGTAGTTTAGGGTTAGTTTCAAAAATTAAGCCTTTAAAATGGTTCCTTGAATTTTATGTTTGGTTGATGCGTGGAACACCATTACTATTACAATTAATTTTTGTTTTTTATGGTTTACCAATTATCGGAATTGTTTTTCAACGATTTGATGCCGCATTAATTGCATTTATTTTAAACTATGCTGCTTACTTTGCTGAAATTTTCCGTGGTGGACTTCAATCAATTGATGAAGGTCAATACGAAGGAGCCCGGGTATTAGGCTTGAGTTATTGGCAGACGGTTCGCAAAATTGTCATTCCGCAGGTTGTTAAAATCGTTATTCCATCTATTGGAAACGAAGTAGTTAATCTGGTAAAGGATTCCTCATTAGTTTACGTAATTGGATTAGGAGACCTTCTTCGTGCAGGTAATGTTGCAACCTCACGAGATGTTACTTTAGTTCCATTGCTGTTAGTTGGGGTTATCTACTTAATCATGGTGGGGATTTGTACTTATATCCTTCACAAAGTTGAAAAACGTTATTCTTATTACAAGTAGTTAGGAGGGTTAATCAATGTTAGAAGTAAAAAATTTGAAAAAAAGTTTTGATGGTCGCCCAATCTTAGATGATATTAGTTTTAACGTTAAAGATGGTGAAATATTGACAATTGTTGGCCCATCTGGAGCAGGTAAAACGACCCTTCTACGATGCATTACTGGATTAGAATCAGCTGATTCGGGTGATTTTCTGATTGACGGTCAACAATTTAATCCCCAAGATTTGGAAAGCTCTGAAGCTGTAATGGGGGTAGTTTTCCAAGACTTTAATCTGTTTCCACATTTATCGGTTTTAGAAAATCTAACGTTAGCTCCAACAATGGTTCTTAAACAAGATCCCAAAATTGCGGAAGAGAGAGCATTGGATTTATTGGCGCAATTAGGTTTAAAAAATAAAGAACATCTTTATCCATATCAATTGTCAGGTGGGCAAAAACAACGTGTAGCGATTGCTAGGGCTCTGGCAATGAAGCCTAAGATTTTATGTTATGACGAACCCACCAGTGCTTTGGATCCTAATTTACGTGATGAAGTTGCAAAGCTCATTCTTTCTCTGAAAGAACAAGGGGTTACTCAGTTGGTAGTTACTCACGACATGGAATTTGCTAAGAAAATTGCTGATAATATGTTAACCGTAAAAGCATTAGATCAACGAAATTGATGACGAAGGAAGGAAACGTGCTTATGAAAAGGGTAAAAGGATGGCTATTAATGTTGTGCATCATTTTGCCAACGCTTCTTTTGGCTGGGTGCCAAAGCGTTACATATCGTGCTGCACACCAAGATACGTGGGGACGTATTCAGCGACGGCATAAGGTTATTATTGGCCTTGATGATAGTTTTGTACCCATGGGATTTCGTCAGAAAAATGGGAAACTCGTTGGTTACGATATTGACCTAGCTCGTGCTGTTTTTAAGCAGTATGGGATTAAAGTTGATTTTCAAACGATTGATTGGTCGATGAAAGAAACTGAATTAAAAAATGGTACTATTGATTTGCTTTGGAATGGATATTCGGTAACCCCGCAACGTCAGAAGAAGGTTGCGTTCAGCCGTGTTTATCTTCTAAACAAGCAGGTTTTGGTAACCAAGAAAAAAGACCGCATTCAAAATTTCCAAGACATGACTGGTAAAACATTAGGTGTTCAAAATGGTTCCACAGGAATGACGATGCTGGATGAGTATCCTAAATTACTAAAAGATCGGATTAAAAATCACAAAGCAGTATTGTATGATACATTTCCCAATGCTTTTATTGATTTAAATGCTAATCGGATTCAAGGTATTTTAATGGATGAAGTTTATGC
>NZ_JACJKU010000117.1 GCF_016901675.1 Limosilactobacillus coleohominis | reverse complement strand
GCTGGGTACTTTTGGCCAGGTACTAATTCCCAACCAGCAGGTGCAACTGGATTGATAGCAATATCCTCGTCAGTCTTACCAGTAAGTGGCGTGGAGCTGATTTGGTTCCTCTTTTCATCAACGTAAGTAATCTGGCCCTTCTGCTCATCAGGTGTGTACGTTACGTCAATGTTAACGTCCTTTTGACCATCCTTAACCGTTACCGCTGGAACATCCGCTTGGGAAGCCGTGTAACCGGCATGTACTGGTACATCTACAGCAACCCAGTCTGCAGCATCGGTTGACCATGCGCCATAAGTAACGTCGCCTGTGACATCATCAACCGTAGCATTACGGTAAATGTGAGCCACTTGAGTAGTCGTCTTAGTGGCTTTACCTGGTTCCGTAATCTTGATCGTCCGCGTGATCGTCTGGTTCAGATCTTCATCATGAGCACCCTTGATCTCCTTGCCAGAAGGTGTCTTTTCTCCTGGCTTTACCGGATGGTTGTGGTCGACACTAGTCTTCCCATGTTCAATCTTGATAGTAATGTCATCCGTGTGAGCACCAGTAAAGGTAATCGTTGCCGGAGCACCATGTTGTCCCTTAACTAATACCCAACCAGCAGGAACATTGGATTTAACATCAACAGTTTGAGTTGTCTTACCATTGACCGTATCTGTCTTGATCTTGTTGCCATCCTTGTCAACATAGACAATATTAGCGGATTGATCTTCAGGCTCATAGATTAGTTCATAAGCATGATCGCCAGTAACAAACGGGTTGTAAGCCGTTATAATACCATTCCCTGTATTAATATCTACAGAACTTCCTGCTTCAAGCTGGTATGGATTGCCATGCTTATCTAAAAGAGGTTGTTTCTCACCATCTTTTTCTCTGTAAAAAACCTTCATTGTTCCCTCAGCATCAATCTGCTGATAAATAACTTCGGAATCATTAGACGCATCATGTTCAACGTAGGTCTTCCCTTGAGCAAATTGGGTAAATGTTCCACTTGCCTTACTACTACCCACAAGCTTGAACCCAGCGAACATATCTTTAAGTTCTTGTTTATAAGAATCGCCAATATCAAGCTCAAACTTTTGACCGGTCAATCCATTTGAATAATAAATTGGGGCTCTCAAATCCATCAGTTTTCCAGTGTCTGGATTTCTATACAGGAACTTAATAATCGGTTGTCCCTTCTCTGGCAATGTAATAGCAAATGAGGCATAACGAGAATTGTCAGTACTCCCATTTATTTCATAAACATCCTGTAAATTAGCGTCACCTAGATCCAATATATAATGATTATCATCAACAACACTGATTGAACCAGATGATCCTTCAGGCTTGTCATAGCTTAGAGTGACTCCGTACTTTGAGTATCTGTAATCATTATGCTTGTCATTAAAATCGGCATCGATAAATTGGTGATAGCTAGTAATTCCACTATCCCAATCGTTAAAGTAGACGGATACCTTTTCCCCAGTATCTTGATCAACTGTCCAAATAAAGTCAGTATCAATTCGACTGTCCCTAATGACACTAAATACATACTGCGAAGGCTTTTCCTCGCCATAATAATAGCTCATATAGCTATTATATCTATCCACTAAATTCTGATATTGAACAAATTTTGGATCAGTTGGATTACTGATTTTAATGTTCTTCAATAAATCATCGTCGTTTACTGTTGCAGCAGCAGCATCCGATGCAGCCTTAGATTGCGCCTTATTATCCAACAGGTTGGCCGTATTTAATGCGGCTACTGGCTTTTCTTCAGCAACGTTAAACGTAGCCGTCTTCTGTTGCTCAGCAGCTGGGACGGCACTCTTTCCCGCTTCCGCAGCTGTGCTGTCAGCGGCACTAGCAACTGCTGATGAGTCAGCAGAAGCACTTGAATTCTGCAGGTTAACCGTGTTCTTGTCAGTATTCTCTGCCAAATTATCGTTGGAAGTGCTTTGACTAACCACTGGAACGGTAGAAGTGGTATCGGCCAGTACGCTCTGGCTTCCGCCAATGTAAAAACCAGCAGCAATTGCTACTGAAACAACTCCAACGCTCAGTTTTCGTAATGAAAAACGCAAAAATCTTTGATTATTCTTGTTTTCTTTCAAAAACTTATTATTTTTGCCAACCATTTTTTATATTCTCCCCAAGTTAATATTTTTTGGATGTTAAGCGTCTACCTCGCATTTTCTCTGTTTACGGCAGATTATAAAATTTAAGTTAAACGTTTACGTAAAACATTTAAAAGTTTATCAAATTGAGGTGAGGGGTGTCAATCTAGAAAACGGTTGACTTATAATAAAATGTGAAATGGTTCGCTTTTTGGACAAAATTGTAAAACTGTACCTTGAAAATATTATTTTTTAAGGTGGATTATAGAATGAAGTTAGCCACCTAATTGGTGGTAAATGCAAAAACGCCATTCGGCGTGACATCAGGTATCATATTAAGTGAATCAAACCTATATGAAAGTATGTCCGTCAAATGACGCGCTTAAATGGTACCATGCCCACTAACTTTTTGGCCACTCATCGCAAATATGCACACCTTACTAAAGAAGAGCGAGTGATGATTGCGACTTTAAAGTCGCAAGGACTTTCCAATCGCGCAATCGGTCGTCAATTAGG
>NZ_JACJKU010000116.1 GCF_016901675.1 Limosilactobacillus coleohominis | reverse complement strand
GCATCCATGTGATAAAGCGGAATCCGACCATCTTGATATTCATGAATAATTGTAAAAGTTGGGCTTTTTATGATTTCTTTGATTCCCAAACCTTTTGCAATTCCCTTTGTAAAGGTAGTCTTACCAGCCCCTAAATCACCGTTTAAAACAACTACATCACCAGGACGCAAATCGGCCGCCATTCGCTCACCTAGTGCAATCGTTTCATTACTGTTGTTTAATGTTAATTGTTTCATTTTATTTTACCTGTGATGCTGTAATAACAGCCACTTTGTAAACTTCATCTTCACTTGTTCCCCGCGACAGATCTGCTACCGGTGCATTCAGCCCCTGCAAAATTGGACCAACTGCTTCAAAGCCACCCAGCCGTTGAGCAATCTTGTAACCAATATTACCGGCTTCAAGACTTGGGAAAACAAATACATTAGCATGACCAGCCACTTTTGACTCTGGTGCTTTTAGTTCACCGACAGATGGTACAAAAGCAGCATCAAATTGTAATTCACCATCCACTGCTAATTCCGGTGCCTTTTCATGGACTAACTTCGTCGCATCAGCTACTTTAGTTACCATTTCACCTTTTGCAGACCCCTTAGTGGAAAAACTAAGTAAAGCTACTTTGGGATCTAAGCCAAATAATTGTGCAGTATGAGCACTTTCAATTGCCACTTCGGCCATTGTTGGTGCATCTAATTCAATGTTAATAGCACAATCTGCAAATACGTAACGTTCATCACCCTTTTGCATAATAAATGCACCGCTAATTCTCTTAACACCAGGTTTAGTTTTAATAATCTGTAATGCAGGCCGTACTGTATCACCAGTCGCATGAATCGCGCCAGAGACCATGCCATCTACTTTTCCCATGTAAACCAGCATTGTTGCAAAATAGCTAATATCCTCAAGCATTTGATCAACTTGTTCAGGAGTATTTTTACCCTTCCGCCGTTCTAATAGTGCATCATGCATTGCGCTTTTATCATAAGTATCAGGATTAATAATTTCGATACCATTCAGGCTCAGGTGATTTTGCTCAGCAACAGTTGACAATTGATCCTTGTCCCCCAGTAATACTGGCTGAAGCAGTCCGTCATTGTGGAGACGAACAGCAGCCCCCATGATTCGTGGGTCAGTACCTTCTGGAAAGACAATCGTTCTATTTTTACCTTTTAAATTATTCGCTAAATTTTGAAAAACGTCCATTTTTATAACTCCTTCTTATTGATCTTCAATTATGACATGGTCCGGAAGTTGCCAATCAATCGGTTGTTCTCCCATGGCCTGGAGAGCTTCATTTGTTCGCGAAAATGGTCGTGAACCGAAGAAACCACGATTAGCAGAAAAGGGACTTGGATGTGCTGATTCTAAAATAATGTTGGTTTGGGTATTAATAAGAGCCTTTTTTTCTTGAGCAGCTCTGCCCCACAAGATAAATATGACTGGTTCTGGTCGATCAGACAACGCTTTAATAGCAGCATCCGTTAATTTTTCCCATCCATGTCCCCGATGAGAAAATGCCTGTCCGTCACGAACAGTTAGGACTGAATTGAGTAATAATACTCCCTGATCAGCCCACTTCTTAAGATATCCATGATGAACTGGTGGATATCCTAAATCATCTTGTAATTCTTTATAAATATTTTGCAACGACGGTGGTAGTTTCACTCCTGGTAAAACAGAAAAACTGCATCCATGTGCTTGATGAGGTCCATGATATGGGTCTTGCCCAAGAATCACAACCTTAACCTTACTAAATGGAGTCCACTCAAACGCTTCAAAGATGTGATGCATATCTGGATAAACTGTGTGATGTTGATATTCCTGAATTAGAAACTGCCGTAACTGTTGATAATATTCTGCCTCAAATTGGGGCTTTAACACTGGCCACCAATCATTATGTATAATTTGTTTCAAAACTGTCCACCTCGACAATATTTTACCATATTCCATAACTAAACTCTTCTTAAGGTAGCTGTTCAATTATTGATACTACTGGTAAAATAAGGTTAACTAATTCAATTGGAAAAGTGGTGAATAGCATGCGGACCCTTTACCTGAAAAATCGGGCAAATGACCGTTCGGCAACAATTATCCATGATAATACCAATCAAGCTTGCTACTTATTAACTGGTAAGTGGGGCCTTCGTCATGATGCACTGTCTATCTATACGATGCAAGGCCAACTGTTAGGCGAGATTCGGCAACTATCATTAGGGTTAATGCCCAAATTTGCTATTTACCAAAATCGTCAAAAAGTTGGCACCATTGGCAAATCATTGGGGTTCGTTCGTGAGTTTATATACATTCATGATTTAAATTGGGTAATTGTTGGTAATGCATTCACCAATCACTATCGGGTTTTTCGTAATAACCATCTTGTTTTCACGATGGACCCTGAACAATCATCTGGAGGACTTTATTGTCGGCTGACCGTTTCTCAAGAAGCAGATGAACCAATTGCAATTTTGGTAGCATGCATTTTAAATCATTGGTCTCATAAGGGTGATGTCAACCGCCTAAAGTCACGAATCCCTCGTTGGCGTATTAACCGCAATTCGTCTCCTGAACTTGGTTGTTTCAATAATTTGAATTAAAAAGGATGAATCAAAAATGAAGTGAACCCTATAAGTTGGACACTTTAATTTAGGCAACTTTTTCTAAGGCAAGATTCCGATATTCAATCGGCGTCTTGCCTTTTAGTTTGTGCCTTATGCGACAT
>NZ_JACJKU010000115.1 GCF_016901675.1 Limosilactobacillus coleohominis | reverse complement strand
ATTAATTGTCATATTATTACCCCTATATAGCAGTTTATTTACTAGTTAAAATAGCACTTCGATTATGGAGTTTGTCGAAAGGCTAACAAAAGCCGAAATAACAACATTCAGAGCAGATCGAAAACCGGATTATTACCCCTATATAGCAGTTCGGTTTGAGAGTTTTTTAAAAGAGTTTGGATGAACGGGTTTTGAACGACGAAAAACATCAAAAAGCAGTTATGCAAGCTAAAGGATTTCGGGCAGCCGACAACTTACTTAATGGTCTCTATAAAACGACACATTATCGAACTTACCATTCGTATCATAAAGCACTTGCTTTTTCTTCTAAGATTTTGATTTTAGCTTTTCTTTTAGAGCTAATTAGTTTTCTTCCTTGGGTGATTAATAGTTCCTTGATTAGTAGTATCGGATTACTTCTCTTTGTCATTTATTTACTTTATTACTATTGGATTATGTCAAAAGCTCGTGGGATTAAAGCTGACTCCAAAAAAGTAATGGAGATGATTTCAGTTAATGGCTATGTTTGTAAATCTTGGCGAATCTATGATGGAATCTTCGTTACTACAAATCATGAGTCGTTAGAGATTGCTTTCACGCAAGAACATAGTTTCCTATATGACCTATGGCTCATCTTTAGTCATAAGAAGCCGGTTCTTCCTCCAGATAGTCAAGAAATCAACGGACTGAAGAATTATCTTTTTAAGTTGTCACAAATTGATAACAATGGAATCCATTATGTCGCTTATGCTACTTTGACTTCTACTGAGGCACAGTTGCTCAGAGATTATGGGGTTCAAGTGGAACCAATCAGTAAAAAGTTCTTAACTAAGCCCAGCAGATTATGCTTCGGGAATGGGAAAACTTAGATACACATTTTTTAAATTCCCAAAGGACTTTAAGCCATACTTGCTTTCAGTTAATAAAACGGAATACCTGAATGAACAACAAGAAAGGTTAAACGAAAAGCAACATGAAAAGCAGTTAAACAAAAAGATGATGAAACTGCACTAAAAAGGTTATAGTGGCTCTCAAAAACATGCTATAATTCAGTTGTAGTTACTAAATGTAATTATTATTTTCGATAGAGTGTATCTATCTTCGTTTCGTTTTTTCTAGCTTTGTAAGCTTTGTTGATTTTGTTTTGGTGTATCTACACGTGTTTTTTAAATATGATTATGATTAAAGGAACTTCAGCTAAGTGTATTAGGATGAGTTCCTTTTTAGTTTGTTAAGAGGGGGTTGGTTTTTAAGATCAGCTTTCTATTTGTTTTAGTAAATAAAAGAAATGAGGACGATAGTTTTTACAGCTATCGTCCTTTTTATTTGGAGGTATTTAATTATGAATGAAGAAAAGAAAGATATTCGGTTTATTGCTGTCGATTATGGTGATCCAGAAATTCAAAAATTAATGAGTAATGATGATAATAGTTTTGTCGAGATTAATAAAGAAAAATTTGAACGACAAAATGATGGTCTTGAAACTAGTTTTCGTACTATGAACAACTATGTTTCTTTAACAGGTAGTTTGTTGGCTCCTGCTAAGGTTATTAATCACGGACCTCACCAATTTATTTATGCTCAATTAATTGTTGATACTGGCTACTTTAATTCAAGTAATAAGTTTCAAAAGCATCAAGAATGTGTTCCGTTGCGTTTTAACATGTCCATGAGTCGGGTCTTATTATTGAAATCATCCGATACATTACAGATTGCTGGGCGTATTATTCGGTTTGTTGGGGAAGATGATACTGATCCAACTAAAGCAATGTCTTATTACTATATTCAAGTTC
The DNA here is from genome assembly GCF_016901675.1 of Limosilactobacillus coleohominis. Lineage (GTDB taxonomy): Bacteria > Bacillota > Bacilli > Lactobacillales > Lactobacillaceae > Limosilactobacillus > Limosilactobacillus intestinavium. The sequence goes on along the minus strand of NZ_JACJKU010000115.1, from coordinate 951 downwards.
AGAATTGTGGCTTAATGTTCCCAATTGCTACTGGCTATACTAATCAAATCTTTTTAACCGGAAAACTACAAGCTGATCCACAAGTAATTATTAATCATTCTCAAAATGATTATAAATTTGTTTCAGCAAACTTAGTTATTCCAGATGGGTATAAAGATAAGAAAGGTAAATATGTTGACCATAAAGAAGTTATTCCGCTTCGGTTCTTTTCTAAGCAGGACGAGATTATGACCGCAAAACAGGGTGATACAGTTCAAATAACTGGATTCATTAAGAGCTGGGGTAATCGTGATCCGAAGAAAGATACCATGCACGCTGCTGCGTACTTTTATGTACTGGTAAAAGGCTTTGGAATTATGTATGGCTCATCAATCAGAAAGATAGTTAAGCATAAATTCTATCCTCGGACACCAAAGAAGAATAATGAAAATAATGATCAATTAGCTAAAATGATTGAGAATATTTCACCAGAAAAGCAAGCATATCTTTTAAGCTTGCTTCAACACAATAACGGACAGCCAGAACAACAGTCTAAAGATGAAACACCATTGGAAGAACCTCAAACAGAAGATGAAGATATTCAGAATATTGATCCTTCAGAAATGGATTCTTTTAATGATGATCAGTCTGAATCAGATCATCTAACTGAAGATCAGGGATCCCAAGATAATGTTTTATCTGATATAAGTAACGAAGATATTTATAAAGCTATGGAAGAACTATAAAACAGCCGTTTGCTAAAAGATGAAGGAAACGGTTTTGAAGGAATTGTAGTAGAAATTTGATTTATTTTTTTGTGGTGGATTATAGAATGAAGTTAGCCACCTAATTGGTGGTAAATACAAAAACGCCATTCGGCGTGACATCAGGTATCATATTAAGTGAATCAAACCTATATGAAAGGATGTCCGTCAAATGACGCACTTAAATGATACCATGCCCACTAACCTT
>NZ_JACJKU010000114.1 GCF_016901675.1 Limosilactobacillus coleohominis | reverse complement strand
AGGGCAATTACCGTGTGTGTATTTTTTGGGGTAATTGTCCTTTTTTATTGTCATCATATACAAAAACGGCACTGATGAAAACTCATCAGTACCGAATAGTGTAGAACCTAAATCTAAAATCATCTAAATTATAGAATAAAAGGGTATCTTTTGAGTGAAGCCTTAAATGTCTATAATTTACGAAGAGGTATTGAAGGGGATTTGATAATTTATTTGTTTTAAGATTACCTTGTAGGAGGATTTATCTATGTATCAAGCTAATTCAAACCGTTATCAGAAAATGATATATAACAGGGTGGGTAGAAGTGGACTTAAACTATCGGCAATCGGATTAGGCTTTTGGCACAATTTCGGTAGTGTTGATCCGTTTGAAAACCAAAAAAGAATTGTTCATCAAGCATTTGATCTTGGAATCACATATTACGATTTAGCGAATAATTACGGCCCAATTCCGGGAAGTGCGGAAGAAAATTTTGGTCGAATCATGGCTACAGATATGAAGCCTTATCGAGATGAAATGATTATCACCAGCAAGGCCGGTTATGAAATGTGGGACGGACCTTATGGTAACTGGGGATCACGTAAAAGTATCATTGCCAGTGCAAATCAAAGTCTCAAGCGACTGCAACTTGATTATGTAGATATTTTTTATACACACCGACCTGACCCAGAAACCCCAATTGAAGAAACTGCAGAAGCACTTGACCAATTAGTACGTGAAGGGAAAGCACTTTATATCGGAATTTCTAATTACAGTGGGTCACAGACTAATGCAATAATGAAAATTTTTAATGATCTACATACTCCCTTTATTATTCATCAACCGCGTTATAACATGTTTGATCGCCATATAGAAAACGATTTACTACCGGTGTTAAGAGAGAATCATAAAGCGGCAGTTTGTTTTAGTCCGCTTGCACAGGGCCTTCTCACGGACAGGTATTTAAATGGAATTCCAGACGATTCTCGTGCTGCAAAGTCAACTAGTCCATTTCTACATAAGGAGCAAGTTGAACAGACTTTGAGTAAAGTTAAAAAGCTTAATGAAATTGCTAAGCAACGTCACCAAAGCTTAGCAGAGATGGCATTAGCATGGAATTTGAGACATCCAGAAATTGCTTGTGTATTGGTTGGTGCAAGTCGCCCAGCTCAGCTAGTTGACGATGTAAAAGCGTTAGATAATTTACAGTTTTCTGCTGATGAATTGACAGAAATTGATCATGTTTTAGATGGTAATTAGGGCTACAAACATTGCCAAAATAAAAAAGCCTTTGCAGGTTTGCAAGGCTTCGTAACTTATTCATCTTCAACAACTTTAAAGACTTCGGTAAAGTTTCGTAGCTGTTGATTAATGTAGTCATCTAATTGATGGTAAGTGGAGCTGGATAACCACTGATCCAGGTCTTCTTTCGTCTTCCACAACGTTAACATAACTAGTGTTTGAGGGTGGTCCATCCGAGTTGAAAAATATCCGCCTTCCATCTTTCCATCAAAATTTTTAATGGTGTCGTCGAGCACTTTTGGTCCAACTTTTTTAAGCATTGCCCGCTTTTCGTCGTCAAGATCAAAAGCCTGTAAGAAAAGAAAGTGATCAAACAAATCATCGCCAACGTTGTATAATGTTTCTAATTGAATTGACGATCCAAAGATACTGGTTTTATCAGATAGGTCAATTAAGATATAGTTGTCTTCGGTGGTTAAGTTTTCTGCAATTACTAACCGACGGTCAGGATTTGCTGTTATTTCATCGTTAAAATATGATTTTGAACCAAGTGCGTAGTTAATTGTTTTAATCATACATGTCACTCCTTTACTTGGTTTATTATACACTAATTTAAGTACATTTCTTAGAAGAGGTTACTTGAATTACAATCTTAGTATTGACTTGACTAGTTAAATGAATTGGGTAAAATTAATGTACTAGGCGATAATGACTGGAGGTGTAATAATGGAGAAAAAGAGACTCGATGAAAATACGATTCAAGTCATTATCGATCAAGATGATCTTGATGAACGAGGAATCACTATGCTTGATTTACTTGGTAATCAGAGGCAGATTGAAGACTTTTTTTATAGTATCTTATCTGAAGTTGATACGGAACATGAATTTAAGAAGAATGATTCTGTAACTTTTCAAGCATTACCAATTAAAGACGGCTTAGAATTGATTATTTCTAAAAATACGAACAAGCGTGATGCTGGTTCTGGAATGAGTTCGATTTCAAAAATGATTGCTGACCAATTAAAGGGACACGATTCTAAAACTTTTGATGATGACCATCAACACTCAGTAATTAATGATTCAAATGTTAAAGATGAAGTTTCGGATGTATTTGTTATCAAATTTGAGAACTTTGAAGACTTTATTTCATTAGCAAATGTTTTGGATGATGATACTTTAACATCAGATTTGTTCTTATATCATCACAAATACTATTTAGTTGTTCATGATTTAAACGGTAATAACTATTCTTCTGATTCTATTCTAAATTATGAAGCTATTGCCAGTGAGTACGGTAAATTAGTGAAAACATCACCGTCATTATTGGCTGAACATGGCAAGAAAATTATGAGTCAGTCAGCATTAGACACTGCACGATACTATTTTAAATAATTAAAGGTGAATACCAGAAGCTAACAAATTGGTTAGCATTCTGTGATTGTATTATTTGGAGAAACCTTAAACGTTCGAATTTTCGGATGTTTAAGGCTTTTTCTTATAGGCAGATTGTAAAATATAAGTTGAACATTTAAGTGGACAAGAAAACCCATAAAGGTCTTTAATGGTGTTACCACAACATTCCATTAGAAAGAAGGACCTTTATGGGCAC
>NZ_JACJKU010000113.1 GCF_016901675.1 Limosilactobacillus coleohominis | reverse complement strand
GTTCAAGTCCTAACCTTTGTAACCAAATGTTCATATTATTTTCATAAAATTTATTTCAATATTATGATAAGATTTTTATGTTATACCATTTATTAAGGAGGGAAGCACCAAATTGAAGCAGTCATCACGTCGTGAATTACGCAGAGCACAGCGGCGAAAATTCAGAAAAAAAACGACAGTTGTTAGTTTAATCTTCATTGCGCTTGCCCTCCTCTTAAATACTGGCTTAATTTTTCAAAATCATAACCCACTATCACAAAAGAACAGTGTCATGAACCCAATTCATAACATTCCAAACCTGTTTAAATCAACCAGTATTAGCAGCCAGCTAAAAAAACAATGGAAAGCGGACCTTAAGGGATCTGACAGTAACGTTGCCATTGCCGTTTACTCTACTAAAACAGGGGAAACATACACTTATAACACCACACCTGGTCACAAATATCATACTGCTAGTACAGTGAAGGTCAGTGTCTTAGCTGGTGTGTTGCTCAAAAATAATGGGGAATTGGATAGCGAAGGAAAAGACTACGCTAAACAAATGATTGAAAATTCAGATAATGATTCCACTACTGAATTAATTAATAATTATCTTGGTGGTACTGACGGTCTCCAAGATACATTTGATCAATTTCAAATGAGCAATACTCATGCCAACGAAGCATGGGGGATGACCACTACTACTCCAGCTGACCAAATTAAGCTATTAAACAACATTTTCTTTAGTTCTACTAAGCTTTCCGACTCATCACGAAATTATATTCAACATCTCATGTCGAATGTTGAATCTGATCAACAATGGGGAATTTCTGCTGGTAGCAATAATTTTGCACTCAAGAATGGATGGCTTGATCAAGATGACGGTTCTGGTAAATGGATTATTAATAGTATCGGACGTGTAAATGGCAGTCAGGACAACGACTATACAATTGCCGTTTATACTGATAACAACAGTTCAATGAATAGTGGAGAAAAATTAGTGGAAAAATTTGCCCGTTCTACCAAAAATATTTTAGATAACTAACAGCCCCATATTCAACAAACAGTGGCCTTAAATACCTGATTAAGCAAGGTACTTAAGGCCACTTTGTATTTATGGAATTACAGTTTTTAATTTCATATGTTAGGTAACTTATCAAAGTCTATCAAATCATCGAGTAAATGACGTCGACGACTGGATTTGTTTCGTCAGTCTTTAGCAAATGCTAGTTGTGATCGATGATGAATTTTCTTTAACTGTTGTAGTTGCCGCAAGTTCAAACGTTCCTGGTATAACTCATGCCCATTTTTCATCCAGTACTGGTCCATTGCTCCGCGCTTTAGGAATAGCTTATCAATAGATCGCGTTTTTAATTTTCCACGGGAAGTGAACATATATCCTCCCCACATGTGCTGATTAATTGGTGGCAATAAATGGCTATCAACATACTTTAACCGACCAACTAAGCGACGCCCATCGACATACCCCACAACAATCGGGTCATAAACGTCCACATAGTTATAGACCTTATGTTTAAACTTGCGAACTTGTTTTCGTTCAGAAGCATTCAATAACCAGTAAATGTTAGGGCCTTCGTATATATCGGCGCGCCGAATTTGCCCAATGTGATGGCAATGACTGAGAGCGTATTGAACATTAATTGATCCTAACGAATGTCCATACAGATAGAAATGTGCATTGGGATGTTGACAAAGAACACGATTTAATACACGAGTTGCTGTCCTTAATTGTTGAGGAATCTCTCCTCGTTGAAAGAGCATTGACCAACCAATTGGTAAATTAGTATCTAGCCATTCATTAGTCCACGTCTCAGGATTCCCCTTCATTATGCCGGACGAACCCTTAAATAATAACGTATATTCTTTTTGGGGGCGGTTTTCAATCACAAACATTTGCAAACCATCAGCTGTATAGATATGTTGTAACACCTTACCAAATGGTTGCCCGGCTAAGATTATAACTTGATTAGGTTCTAATAATTGGTATTCAAGTTTAGCAACTGTAACTCGCTGCTGATCTGTTAAATTACGATTATTCATTAATTTCTACCGAAGATTCTCGCTAACTGCATGGACACCTTCTTGATTCAAACCTTTACTCATTCTGGGAACAAATTCAATATGTCCATCAATCAATCGATTTTTAAGGTCTTGTGCCACCCGCCGGTTTTTGCGATCCTTTTCTCCGCAATAAATATACGTCGCATCTTGGACATGCATTAAGTTCTGGGTGAGGTCCACTCCCTGTAATGACTTTTTCAAGGTTTTGAATTGCGATCTGCTGACTGGAACATGATCAAAAATTCCTGTCTTCAACAGCGCAGTAGACGCCTGATAATGCGGACGTACCAAAATCAAACGATCTAATCGTCCTAAAAGATCTACTGATGCCCGTAAAGCAATCAATGCACCAAAATCCTCCCCAGCCAGAATAACAGGCTGATTAGCATTTTTAACAATGGTCACCACTTTTTCAACAATATTGTTAAATGTGAAATCTTCGATAGCTAATTGTCCATAATCAATTATGTTTAACTGACGATGACCAATATTGACTTGCCGCCAGATACTGACATCCTTGTTAAAAGCCGGTAATACAACGACTGTTCCCATATTGATCCCTCTTTCATTAATAATTTATTGTCTATTTTACCACGCCTTAATTTTTCCTACCCTTAGTAACCAAGTCGCAAAATTTAGCAAATAAAAAGGGACTGTGTCATTAGTCAGACTACAAGCATTAAATACGAACAGCGCAGTACAACAATGGGGCCTAGCATTCGGCAAACCGAACACTAGGCCCCTATTGTTGCTTGCGGGGGCGTGAAAACGAAGTCGTAAACGACTTCTGTCACGCTGTTATGAAGTGACCATTGTCAAGCAAAAACTTGGCACTAGTCGTTTTTATTC
>NZ_JACJKU010000112.1 GCF_016901675.1 Limosilactobacillus coleohominis | reverse complement strand
TTGTATGGCATAATATTTTGATTATCGCTATTGCGACGATATTATTTGGAATTGCGGGTGGCCTGTATGCGAAACATAAACAACACACAGATTATGCATCAACCAGAAACTTGATGACAGAACGGTCGTACCGTGGTGCCTCTGCTAATGAAGAGGTTCAAGCTGACATTAATTTGGGCAAGACTTTTGCCAAAATTATTGAGAGTAAAGATGTCGCGCAAATGGCTCATCGGAAGTTACCTAAAGGTATTAAAAAAGAATACAGTGCAACACAAATCAGCTCAATGGTGGATGCCTCTCCAGTGATGCAAACGACAATGGTAAAAGTGAGTGTTAAGGCAAAAACAGCAAAGGATTCTTCAACAATCGTTAACGCAGTTACAGATGCAGCGGCTAAAAAAATACCTCAAGCAGTACCTTCAGTAGGGAAAATTTCATTGTTTGCAAAGGAAAATTCAAATGATGCGCAAAGTAACACCTCACCGTCGATAAAAAAATATACATTGATTGGTGCAGCAGCAGGTTTTCTTTTGGGAATGGTAATTGCATTTTCAATTACTACTTGGACCAAGCTGAGTTAATTAGCTCTTTATTAATTAATACTGATAACTAATCTTTATCATGGGTTATTAAATTTGTTTATAATTATAAAAGGAGTTGGATAAAATCTTCGGGATTTTTCCAACTCCTTTTTCGTTTGGCCTATTTTTAGTGCTGGTGGGTAATTAGGTAATTGTTATGTTCTTGTACGATGTCAGAGCTTATGTATAAAACTATCATCTATAATATCGTTTTTTCTATTTGTTTTGCTTGATTATCAATACTAAATTTTTGCAGATTGTCGTCTATATAATTTCTCTTCTTTTTGATTTTCAAGCTCTTTTCTAGTTCGTCACTCCAATCCTTTATATTCATTCCGTTGATTTTTTTAATGTTATCTGTTGCAAAGATATCTTCGACATTTGTATCCGAAGCTAAAATTTGTAAGTTACTAACTTGTGATTCTAATGCTACTAGTGAAAGTCCCTCATACATACTAGGAAACAATAGTGCATCCATTGCTGAGTACCACTTATTAATATCTTTTGAAAAATCAAACTGATCTACGCAGTCACGAATCCCTAATGTTTGGATTGCTTCATTAATTTGACCTTTTAATGGTCCCTGACCAAACATTAAAAATCTTGAATTTGGGTTATTTTTATGAAATTCTGCAAAAACTGATAATGTAAATAATGGATTTTTTCTTTTTTGAAGGACACCAACGAATCCTATTAATTCTGTGTTATTCTTAATTTTCAATTGGTTACGTAATTTTTCTCTGTTTTCAGTAGAGAAAGCAAACTCAGGGATATCAATTCCATTTATGCTAATTAAAACATCTTTATCATCATTAAACATCCATATTGCTGCTTCTTTAGAAGTAGCAATTTTTTTATCAGCGTATTTGTTAAAGACCTTTTTTCCATGGTTGTTAACAGCTATTAAAGTCCTCATTAATACCTTATTAGTAAACTCATGACTAAAATAGGAGTTATGCGAGTGACATACAACTTCTTTTACTCTTCCATAGCGTTTGGCATAAATTATTGGCAGATAATTCCAAGACGAAGAATAATTGAAATATGCGATATCAAAAGTATTGTTCTTAAAAAAGTGTTTCCACCATTTCCAATGTTTAATTGGATTTTGAGTAACTGGAATAACTCTATGAAGTTGCCATCCTAATTCTTTGCATGTTTTATCAATTTCGCCTTCTTGATCAGTCCCATAACCTACTGCGGAGATTTGACATTTATTAGCTGGAAAGCGGCTGAAAACATTTAAAATAACTTGAGTTAATCCGCTACCACTAATGAAATCTCCAACTACAAGAATCTTTTTCATTTATTTTCCCCTTACTTTTACTTAATTATTAGCGTATCTTAACGCTTTATATCTAAACAGGATAACGAATCCAAAAAGGAATCTACCTTTCAGATGGAGACGTTTAGGATGTAATTTGATTATTAACCGAAGACGTTCACTAAAAGGAATGTTTTTCAAAAGTGAAACATAACCAGTTAAGTATTGTTGATCAATTCCTTTCACATGATCATTAAATAGTCTTTGAAATTCTTGGAGCATTATAAATGTTTTTAAAATTAAATCTTCTTCATGTTGAAGGTGAAATAACCTTTTTAATAAGGTAAACAGATTATTTTTTTTACTTCCTTCGACATTATCACCGTGTTGACGATAAAGAATGGTGGGTTTGTGGATGTATATGAGTTTACCTAAAGTTGAAGCAATTAAAGCTATCCACCAGTCATGAAGATAAAGTTTATTGACATTAGTTAAATTTAATTTTAATTGGGACTTTAATTGTTGATTGATCATCATCGTGCATCCAGTAACACAATTTCCAAACAAAAAATGTTCAAAATCGAACCAGTAATTTTTGCCGTTCATTAATCTAAGGGGATGCAACTGCCGATCCACAACTTGAAGCTCAGAAAATACACATGCAGGTTGCTCATTTTGAGCATATGGGGTAATGGCATTGACAGATAATAGTATTTTATCCCTTTTCCAAACATCATCCTGATCACTAAACATATATAGGCTCTCTTCGATGTTGTTAAGTAATTCTAAGAATGATTTAGTTACACCAACATTTTTAATATGATTTTTATTCACAAAGGTTATCCGTGGATCCTTATCTTCGTACATACTAAGTATTGTCGGGGTCTTATCATGAGAACCATCATCTCTAATATATAGGTGCCAATCAGTATAAGATTGGTTAATAATTGAATCAATTTGTTCTTTCAAATACCTTTCACCATTGTAAGTAGACATTAGAATAGCGACTGTCACTTCATCACACCCCGTTAAATAAATTAATTCCTATCTTCTTAATAATATATTTAGTATAATGGAT
>NZ_JACJKU010000111.1 GCF_016901675.1 Limosilactobacillus coleohominis | reverse complement strand
CAGTAATGGTTCCTTGCCAAATTTTGCATAAATACCCACCCATATTTGAAAACTAAGTTCGTCGATCCCGTATTTTTGCCTAATAAATCCTTTACTATCATTACCATTGGCATACTCTTCGACAGCCTTAATCTTAATGTTTACGCTAATTTTAGTCATAAAAATACCCCCAAAGTCGATTTCCAACTTTGGGGGTACGCTTCAGGATCATCGTCTCACTCCTTAATTTTTGTATTTAATTACTAATAAGTATGCCAACATAAAAAGTAACAGAATACAGTAAGCAACCGCCAACCATGCAATTATTTGGATAAACGGTAACGGTGCAAACTTTGCAATAATTTCTAGCACAATTGCTAATACACACCATCCCGTTAGTCGACTTTTCAGTTGTTGAATGTTCTGATTAATATCTTTCTTCATTAGCTTTCATGGTTTTTCAGTGCTAATGCAAAATTCCCAATGGTAGCTGAGGTGTTATTCTTAGCAAGCGGCATGGTAATGTAATCTTCCAGTGAACCACAATAAATATAATTATTCATTAACTTACCAAATTCGCGCCGCACCTTTTTCAGAAATTCTTCGCTGGTTACTCCACCACCGAAAATAATCTTATTTGGACGTAGCATTAAAGTGGTATTTAGAGCCGCTTGGGCAACATAGTATGCCATAATGTCCCAAACATGGTCTGTCAATGGCACTACCCGTCCACTCTTACCAAGCCGTGCTTCAAAAGTAGGACCAGCTACCAAACCTTCTAGACAATCTCCATGGAACGGGCAAATACCCTTGAAATCAAGGTCGTCTGGATGACGCTTTAAGCGGATATGTCCCATTTCAGGATGTCCCATTGTTCCGATAAACTTACCATCCACAACTGCCCCGGCACCAACGCCAGTACCAATTGTGTAGTATACTAATGAATCTATTTTTTGATTAAACAACGTAGATAACACGTATTCACCATAAGCGGATCCGTTAACATCAGTGGTCCAAAAAACAGGAATATTTAGCGCTTTTTGTAAAGTTCCAACGACGTTTGTATTACTCCATCCCTTCTTAGGAGTATCGGTAATATAACCGTACTTTGGAGAATTACGACGAATTTCAATTGGCCCAAATGAAGAAATTGATAGTGATTTTAATTCTGGAAATTTTTTAAAATAATCAATCGACTTTTGCAAGGTTTCTTCAGGTGTAGTAGTTGGAAACACTGTCATATCCTCAATTCGATAATCTTCATTACCAACAGCACAAACAAATTTTGTTCCTCCGCCTTCGATACTCCCTAATAACATCTTATTCACCTCATATTTGTAATCGCTTTCAAAAATATTATCCCAGTTTTAACTCAAATTGGCAAGCGTTTACCAAAATTAATCAAAAAAGCGCACCACCATTTGTTTTTTGGTGATGCGACTAATTAATATTAATTATTAATTATCGGTTATCAGCCATTTCTTTGCGAAGCTTGTCGCCAACTTCTTCAAAACCTGGCTTGCCCAGAAGGCCAAACATATTAGTCTTATATGCTTCAACTCCTGGTTGGTTAAATGGATTGATACCGTTTAAGTACCCAGAAATAGCAATTGCTACTTCAAAGAAGTAAATTAAGTAACCTAATGTATATTCGTCTTCCTTATCAATGTGAACTGTCATAACTGGAACGCCACCAGTAGTATGAGCAGCAACAACTGCTTCGTAAGCTTTGGTATTAACCCAATCCATGTTCTTTCCTTGAAGATATTCCAAACCATCTAAATTGCTTTTAGCATCTGGAATCGTCATGTCATGGTTTGGATTGTCCAGCTTAACGACTGTTTCCATTAAGAAACGACGTCCCTCTTGGATATATTGACCAAGTGAATGTAAGTCAGTAGTGAAGTTGGCACTTGAAGGATAAATTCCCTTTTGATCCTTACCTTCGGATTCACCAGCAAGTTGCTTCCACCATTCCGCAAACATTGTCATATTTGGCTCATAATTTTCCAATAATTCCGTGGTGAAGCCCTTACGATAAAGAATATTACGGTAAGCTGCATATTGATATGCTTCGTTCTTTGCAAGATCTGGATCAACGTACGCCTTTTCAGAAGCAGCAGCACCTTCCATCAATTTATCAATGTCTGCACCGGATGCTGCAATTGGCAACAAACCAACAGCAGTTAATACAGAGTAACGACCACCAACACCATCAGGAATCACAAAGGTTTCCCAACCAGCAGCATCCGCTTCACTCTTAAGAGCTCCACGTTTTTTGTCGGTAGTAGCATAGATCCGCTTGTTTGCTTCATCTTCTCCATATTTATCAATCAACTTTTGCTTAAAAATTCTGAAAGCTATGGATGGTTCCGTAGTTGTTCCTGACTTGGAAATCACGTTGACTGAAAAGTCTTTGTCTCCAATTAAGTTAATTAAGTCATAAACATATGAAGAGCTTAATGAATTACCAGCAAATACTACTAATGGATTTTTGCGATCTTCAGCAGATTGAGCTTGGTAGAAACTATTATGCAAGAAATCAATTGCCATCCGCGCTCCAAGATATGATCCACCAATCCCAATAACAACTAAAATATCAGAATCTTGCTTAATTTTAGCTGCTGCTTTTTTAATACGGTCAAATTCTTCCTTATCATAATTACTTGGTAAATGAAGCCAGTCACGAAAATCAGCACCCGCACCGGTACCCTTACGCAATTCTTCGTCAGCAGCATTTACCATTGCTTGCATTTCACCCAACTCATTTGGATGAACAAACTTCTTTAAAGCACTGCTATCTAATGAAACTTGTGCCATGTGTATAACCTCTTTCTTGTATCATAATAAACTATACATACCAAATCATATCTGTTTATGAATGCCTTTTCAATACGAATTTAGAAAATTTATTATTTATTGTTAATTTTATTAACATGGTGGATTATAGAATGAAGTTAGCCACCCAGTTGGTGGTAAATAAAAAAACGCCATTCGGCGTGACATCAGGTATCATATTAAGTGAACCAAACCTATATGAAAGGA
>NZ_JACJKU010000012.1 GCF_016901675.1 Limosilactobacillus coleohominis | reverse complement strand
CTTTAAGCAATAATGATTATTTTTACGTTATTTCATACTGAATGGAGGAATCAGTATGAAAGTAGCTATTGATCAAAATGGTAATTTAGCCTACATTAACCAGGCTGCAACAAACCAGTCATTTTTTTGTCCAGAATGTCAACAGCCATTAATTGTAAAAACTAGTAAAAAGGGCCGGAAATATTTTGCACACTATAGCCGTAAAGTTAATCATCAAGGGGAAACAAGTGAACATTTAACTGGTAAATCTCAAATCTACGAATGGGCAAAACAAAGGGGCTGGCATCCCCAATTAGAAGTCAGTTTGCCGCTGATAGATCAACGAGCTGATATTTTATGTCAGATTGGCACAAAGGTTGTGGCTATTGAATTTCAGTGTAGTCCCTTGAGTGCAGAGGCAATTACAGCTAGGAATCAAGGCTACCGGTTAAGCAACATTCAATGTTATTGGTTTTTAGGACAACGTTATTTGAAGCATCTGCATACAAATAAAATCGCCCAATTTACACATTGGCACCAAAATCAACCGGTACTATATTTTTGGAATATCAATAGTGGTAATCTCAACATTAAACAAATTAATTATTATAATTACAGTAGGCATCGAGAAAAGACTGAAATCAATCTGCTAAATCGTTATTGTAAAAATAACGCAAATAGGCGTCAATTAGCCAATCTGGCATATCAACATGGCCATATCCTTTGTTGCTGCCCACTTTTTGTTCATGATATTAATGTTCGATTACCCCTATTAGAAGAGGAAATTGTTGAATGGCGAATCAGTTCACTTCTTGCATTAGAAACATATACTGTTCATTCGTGGTTTAGTCTTCAGCAGTGGCGACAGTTCTTGATTATGTTGGGGCACTGGAATCCGTTCCCATGCATTTCAAAAGATAATTTTCAACAAATGCAAAATAATCTTATTCAAGAGTGGACTATGATTCTCAAAAAACAAGGGATTATTGAAATTCACAATAACAGATGTGTGATTAAAAGGAGGGCACTTTGGTTTGATACGGTTGAACAAAAATTGGCAATTTTGAATAAGCGATTAGTAAAATGAGCAGAGTTGATAAACCTATGATAAAATGATGTGGTATCAACTGAGGAGGGAAAGTAATGGTTGAGGATTGGCAACATTTCTTATTACCATATCAGCAAGCTGTAAATGAATTAAAAGTAAAACTCCGTGGAATGCGAAAACAGTACCAAGATCAGGCTCAGCATTCACCAATTGAATTCGTTACCGGACGAGTAAAGCCAGTTGACAGTATTAAAGAAAAGATGGTACGGAGACATGTTTCTGAAGATCGACTGGAACAGGATATGCAAGATATTGCAGGTGTACGAATCATGTGCCAGTTCGTAGAAGATATTTACGAAGTGGTCGATTTACTAAGAGAACGTAGTGATATGAATATCTTAGAAGAGCGGGATTATATTTCTAATGTAAAACCAAGTGGTTATCGCTCTTACCATATTGTAATTGAGTATCCAGTTCAATTAATTACGGGAGAAAAGAAGATATTAGCTGAGATCCAAATTAGAACCCTTGCAATGAACTTTTGGGCGACTATTGAACATTCGCTTAATTACAAATACCAAGGAGCATTTCCAAGTGACCTCTCGGCAAGGTTAAAGAGTGCTGCTGAAGCGGCCTTTAAATTGGATAATGAGATGTCAGAAATTCGTGAAGAAATTCAAGAAGCTCAAAACCTTTTTTCATATAGTAAAAACACAGACTGGTCGAAAAATAACAGTTTAGATGAACATGGTAATGATACTTTGAATGATAATAAATAGACGGTGATTATATGAAGGTAGCTGTATATACGTATTCGTCCCCAGAATCTTTAAGAATCCGCAAATTAATTATGCAAGGATTAACAGAATACAAGATCGAATATGATGAAAACCGTCCCGATATTGTAATTACAATTGGTGGGGATGGTACATTATTATCGGCTTTCAATAAGTACGAATCGCAATTAAGTACAATTCGCTTTATTGGAATCCACACTGGACATCTGGGATTCTATACGGATTGGAGAAATTTTGAGGTTGACGACCTTATTAGGAGTCTGAAAGACGGCGCTGGGCAATCAGTTAGTTACCCATTATTAGATATGACTGCAAAGTTCTCTGATGGGCAAATTTTGCATAAAATAGCTTTGAACGAATCTACTGTAAAGAATGTCACTAAGACAATGGTAGGTGACGTTTATGTAAATCATGAGCTATTTGAAAGGTTTCGCGGAGATGGCTTATGTATTTCGACGCCAACTGGATCAACTGCTTATAATAAAGCAGTTGGTGGGGCAATATTAGATCCTCACATTATCGGTTTTCAATTAGCAGAAATGGCCTCTTTAAATAATCGTGTTTTTCGAACGCTTGGTTCTCCAACAATTTTTGGATCTGATAATATCTTGACCTTACGATTACGAGAAGAATCAAGTATTGTGTTAACCTGTGATCGTCAACAGTGGGTTTTAGATCAAAAGAAGCATCATTTAGTTGAGTTGACATACCAAGTTTCTGACAAAAAAATCCGGTTTGCCAAGTACCGTCACACTAATTTCTGGCAACGTGTTCGTGACTCATTTATTGGTGGTATGTAAATGATTTTTACATGGCAATATCAAGGTAATACTCCTCGTAAATTAAGAAGTGTTTTTAAATCTTTTGGAGTCACTAGCTCATTAATGAAAATTGCAATTTTTCATGGTGGAGCAATGTTTATTGACGGAGCAAGTGCTTGGGCTGTCGATCTTGTTCAACCTGGTCAGCAAGTTAGTTTACTGTTACCGGATGAGCCTGCTAATCCTAATATCACGCTTTGTGATGAACCATTTAAGATTGCTTTTGAAGATGAAGATTTTCTGGTAATCAATAAAGATGCTGGGGTTGCGACGGTACCTGCTCATCATGTAGCGGTTCAGGATAGTTTGGTGAATAGGGTTAAATCATATTACATTCATCAGGGGTATAATAATCAGGTTACTCACGTTGCAACTAGATTGGATAAAAACACTAGTGGCTTAGTGGTCTTTCCCAAACACCGCTTTGCACATGCTGTGTTAGATAAGCAACTCAAGCATCATCAAGTTTATAAGGAATATTTAGCAGTTGTCGGCGGTCGAGCTGTTAACACAAGCCACGGTTACATTTATGCTCCGATTGAGCGCGATCCATCATCTTTTGTTCAACGGAGAGTTAATTGTAATGGTAAGGAGTCAGTAACGGAATATTGGACTCTTTATCGAAGCAATCAAGGTTCAATTGAAAAAATTAATCTTCATACAGGCAGGACCCACCAAATTCGCGTCCATTTTAGTTTTTTGGGTCATCCGTTATTAGGTGACGATATGTATGGTGGAGATTTAAGCTTAATTAACCGCCAAGCGCTTCACTGTCAAACAGTTAGTTTTTATAGTCCATTTAAAAATGAGCAGATTGTTTGCCATGCTGCTTTACCAGATGATATGGAAAATCTAATTAATCATATTAAGTAAAAAAGCCAAGTTGATTTCAGTTTCCAAAAGGAATTACTGAATATCAACTTGGCTTCATTGGTATTTAGACTTAACTACCACTTTTTAACACACACGGGCTCAGGACTGTACACATCTTTCTGTAACATTTCTAGTTTACCAGTTTCGGCATTTCTCTTAAATAGTGTTAAATTATCACTATTCTGGTTAGAGGCAATCAAAAAACTTTCGTCCTTGCTTAATTCAAAGTCTCGAGGGAAATCACCTTCGGTTGAAATTGATTGAACATGGTTAACTGTGTAATCATCTTGAATTTCAAAAACAGCAATTGTGTTTTCACCACGGTTAGAAGTATAAATGAATCTGCCATCTTTAGTGATATGGATTGCAGCTGCTCCATTATGGGCAGTCCAATCTGCAGGGATGGTTTTAACAATTTGTAATTGTTCAAAAGAAGCATTGTTAGCATTATATTTTAAGACAGCAAGCTTGCTGCTTAGTTCACCTAATACATAAACATATTTTCCATTAGGATGAAAGACTAGATGACGAGTGCCAAAGCCAGGCTCAAATTTATATTGACCAGCGGATGTTAATTTTCCATCCTCATCAATGTTATAAATTACTAACAGGTCCATTCCAAGATCACAAACTGCTAAGTGACCATCAGGAGTTAAGTCCGCAAAATGTGGGTGGGGACCATCTACTTGCTCTGGCTTAGGACCCGTTGTTCCTTCATGGCGGATTGAATCAGTCAAAGTTAAATGGCCCGCATCATCAATCCGATAGATATTTACTTCTGCAGTATGGTAATTAGCGCTAAACAACAAATGACGATTAGTATCTAAACCGACATATGCAGGAGGAGCACCAACAGATAATGATTTATCAATTAAAGTTGTTTTACCATTATTGATTTGGTACGACGCGACACCTCCTAATTCACCTTCTTGACGAACGGCAAATATTAAGTTATGGCTTGCAACTTGCAAATAAGCAGGCTTTTGCAAATTAAGAATCAAGTGGTCATTAACCAATTGGTTATTTTCAGTGTCTAAGGTGACAGCATACATCCCTTGACTATCTTTTTTGGTGTAGGTTCCAATTAAAAAATCTTCAGACATTTGAGTGCCTCCTAATTAGTGTACCTATATGATATCAGTTTCATATTGGATCTACCAGTTTTGGTTGTATGATAGAATAATATCAGAAAAAGGTGAGCATAATGAAGAAAATTGAAATAGTTGAACGGTGGTTACACCAAAATATGGGGTTGCTTCGATGCCCGGTCTGTCAATCGTCATTTAAAAACATAGATCAACATCAGCTACAGTGTGTTAATAATCATCGGATTAATATTAATAAACACGGATATGTTTATTTCCTAAATCGTGGTGTCAAAAGTGAATACAATCAGGATATGCTCGAAGCAAGGCGCGCAATACTAAATGCTGGATTATTTAACGGTATTTTAGATCGGATTAATCAATTAATGCCGGATCAGCCGCAGAAAATTTTAGATGTCGGTACTGGAGAGGGGACTCCACTGGCTCGCTTGCAAAAGATTCGGGAATGCAAAGAGGATACCTATATAGGCTTTGATATTTCACGTGCAGGTGTACAGTTAGCAACGCAATTAAATCCAGATTTATTTTTTTGCTTAGCTGACTTACGACAACTACCATTTGCTGATGATTCAATGGACACCATTATTGAATTGTTCTCGCCATCAGATTATCATGAATTTAACCGTGTTCTAAACCCGGGCGGTCAAATCTTTAAGGTGATTCCAGGTGCTAGTTACCTACAGGAAATGCGAAAATTACTCTATCCTGCGGATGATCGTCATCAACATTATGATAATTCTGCGGTGGAACAACTTTTCTTAAAACATTACCAAAATGCTAAAGTTATTAATATTAAATATCTTTTCGAAATTCCAGAAAGTTTGCGTTCATCAATGATCTTAATGTCACCACTTCATTGGGGAAAGAATGTGCGTGAATTAGATTTAAATGAAGTGCAACAATTAAAGTCAGTTACAGTTGACGTAGATTTGTTAGTTGGAAATTTGAAATAATCCTTGTTATGGAAAAAGATTATGATATAATACTTTTTAGAAATCATTTAGCAAGCGACATCGATCTTTTGGGTTCGTTGGTACTTGCTAAGTTGCACTTCATTAAAGCAGCGTTTCGCCGTGCCCACACCGAGACCCTGCTTTTTTTATTTGCAAAAAAGGAGAGAAATTATGACCAACCATATTGTTTTATTTGAGCCGCTCTTTCCAGCTAATACGGGTAATATTGCCCGAACTTGTGCCGGTACTAATACTGTTTTACATTTGATTAAACCGTTAGGATTTTCAACGGATGATAAATATATGAAAAGAGCAGGATTGGATTATTGGGATAAGGTTAAAGTGATTTATCACGATGATTTACCAAGTTTCATGGACTCTGTTGACAATTTAGAACATCTTTATTTAGTTTCTAAATTTGCTACTCGTGATTATACTGATGTTAATTATAATGAAGACGGTGATCATTACTTCTTATTTGGTAAGGAAACTACTGGTCTTCCGGAACCATTTATGCGGCGTTATCCAGAATTAGCAATTCGAATTCCACAAAATGATTCTAATATTCGTGCTTTGAACCTATCTAACAGTGCAGCCATTGTTATTTATGAAGCCTTACGTCAGCAAAGTTTCCCGAACCTTTCAAGAGTTCATAAGTACCCATTTGATAAACTGAAATAAGGAAGGATTACAATGGCGGAAAAAAAAGTTACAAAACGACGCCCGAGAAGAAAAAGTAAACGTGTAACTAAGACTAATAAAAATAATAAATTGGTTGGTAGCCTTTCAGGGATTTTAATAATACTGTTAACATTGACCGGGATGTTTCAGCTGGGAATTATTGGGACATTTATCCTTGGCATTTATAAAATATTGGTTGGCCAAAGTTACTTATTGTTAATGGCAATTGTTATCCTTTATTCCATTGGTCTAACAATTTACAACCAAATGGTTCACTTCCGAAAAAACTGGGTATGGGGAGTACTTGTTTTTTATTTAGGGTTGTTACTCTTGTTGCATGCACAAATGTTTGGTGAATTAAATCAACATAATCACTTTTTGATGATTACATGGAATAATGTTGGCCAAAGTATTGTTAATTCAGATACCACCATGCCGATTGGTGGTGGAATGATTGGGGCACTTTTGTACGCCGGAGCTGAATTATTGGTAGGGCAAGTGGGAGCCATGGTACTATCATGGATTTTAATGCTTGCTGGTATTACTATTTTCTTTAAAATCCCTTGGCATAGCATTTTATTATCTGCTCAACGCGGCCTGTCCATCCTGGCAACAAAAATTAAGAATCGTCAAAAAGCAGTTCATAGTAAACGAAATATAGGTGATGTATCAGTAACTTTTGACAAGAAGCCTGCCATTAAAAATAATGTTAATGAAACGTTTAATGGCGATGAAAACAAGCCTTCTCAGCAAGTCGAACCTAAAATTACTGTAGCTACTCAGCCTACAGTTTCCGAGTCTGCAGTAAAACAAGCTCAACCTAATAAACCATCAAATACTGATAAGAATAAAGATGAATCAGCACAGCCAATTGGGGACTTTGCTGATACTGATATCGCAGATGATAAAAATTATCAATTGCCACCAACATCATTGTTAACCAAGGTTAATGCTACCGATCAAAGTGAAGACTTAAATTCGATTAAAGAAAATACCGATAAATTGCAATCTACTTTGAAATCTTTTGGAGTAGATGCGACGATTGAGAATGTTAACCTGGGTCCTTCTGTTACTAAATACGAATTACGACCGGCTGTAGGAGTGAAAGTTAGTCGGATTACGCATTTAGCTGATGATCTGGCATTAGCACTGGCAGCTAAAGATATTAGAATTGAAGCACCTATTCCTGGAAAGTCACTGATTGGTATCGAAGTTCCAAATAAAAAAGTGGCAACTGTTGGCTTCAGAAATATGGTTGAATCAGCTCCTAAGCATCTTGACAAGCCATTGGAAGTGCCACTTGGTAGAACAGTTACTGGGGATATCATGACGGCCGATCTCACAAAGATGCCGCATTTGTTAATTGCTGGGGCGACTGGTAGTGGTAAATCCGTTGCTATAAACGTCATTATTACAAGCATTTTGCTTAAGGCTAAACCACATCAAGTGAAGTTTTTAATGATTGATCCAAAAAAAGTTGAGTTAAGTGTTTACAATGGGATTCCGCATTTACTTTCGCCAGTAGTTTCTGACCCTAAAAAAGCTGCCCGTTCGTTGGCCAAAGTTGTGGCAGAAATGGAACGTCGTTATGAATTATTTGCTAGTTTTGGCATTCGTAATATCAATGGGTATAATGAACAGCTAAAAGAGCATCATGGGTCCGATGACAATCATCCATATTTACCGCTGATTTTGGTAGTAGTAGATGAATTAGCGGATTTGATGATGACTGTTTCTAAGGAAGTAGAAGATTCGATCGTCAGAATTGCCCAAATGGGACGTGCTGCAGGAATTCATATGATTTTGGCAACACAACGGCCATCAGTAGATGTTATTACTGGATTGATTAAGGCAAACGTTCCGTCCCGAATTGCATTTGCAGTTTCAAGCGGGGTAGATTCAAGAACCATTATTGATACTAATGGTGCTGAAAAACTCTTGGGTCGGGGTGATATGCTGTTTGAACCAATTGACCAAAATAAGCCGACACGTGTTCAAGGAGCTTTTATTTCTGATAGAGATGTTGAAAACGTTGTTAAATTTATTAAAGACGAACAACCAGCAAACTATGATGAAAAAATGATGATTTCGGACGAAGAAATCAAACAGGAAGAGGATAATGAAGAACAAGACGAGTTGTTCCCAGAAGCGTTAGAGTTTGTGATTGATCAGCAAAAAGCTTCAACATCCTTAATTCAAAGACGGTTTCGAATTGGTTATAATCGAGCTGCACGTATTATTGATGATATGGAGCAGCGCGGTTATATAGGGCCTGCAAATGGGTCTAAGCCACGAGAGGTGTATAAGCAAAAGGATGATAGTTCCAATTAGTTAGCGGGTCGATTATTACTTTTTAATAAGTGAGAAAAAACAAGCTTCAGGTGTTAATAAAAATATCGAACACCTGAAGCTTATTTTTATTGTTTAACTATGGAAAGCTTATTACATAAATGAAGCAATTGCACCTAAAATAAGTGAGCCTAACATTGCAATGAGCATTAGCCAAACAGCTACCATAGTAATTTTTTGAAAAGTAGATTTATTTTTCTTTTGCATTGTACTCATTCTCCATATATTTATTAGGTTACAGTTTAATCAATCTACAACAGAAATTCAAATAATCATTAATAAATATGTTAAAATTGGTAATAATTTCAAAGTGGGGAAAGGAATTTATAAATTGAATTACCAACGTATCCTAATCGAAGTATTAATCATTTTATGCTATTGGTTTGTTGAAAAACTATTCTCATTAGTTTTCATTAATTTAAAGCTTGGCAAGCAAGGGAGAATCCATCATCCCATTGTTTGGACAATTCTTTTATTTGCCCTTACTTGGTGGAATCTTGGATATTATTACATTGCATATCCATTAATTTTAATTGCGCTCCTGGGGATTGGATTGGTCATCAAGCAATTGATTTCAAATCATGAATTTTTATATCGGCCATTTTGGCAACAATTTTGGATTTTAGGGGTAGGATTGATGATTGTTTCATATGTTGTTTCAATTTTTTGTTGTCATCTCCCCACCCCATAAAATGTTGATATAACTGTAATTAAAGCACTGTCAATTTATTGACAGTGCTTTTTTTGTTATAAGAAATGGTAATTCGTGGAAGAATGTGGTGGTTAGTGGGGGATTGTGGTAAACTGGTTTTGTAATCAATGAAAAGGGGGGATTAGTCATGTTTATGGGTGAATTTAATCACTCGATCGATAATAAAGGAAGACTAATCATCCCCGCAAAATTTCGGTCTCAATTGGGCGAGCGATTTGTAATTACTCGAGGAATGGATAGGTGTTTATCAGGTTATTCCATGGCGGAATGGGATAAATTGAAACAACAGCTTGAAAAGTTGCCCATGACTAAAAAGAATGTTCGCCAGTTTGTACGGTTGATTTATTCAGCAGCAATTGAGTGTGAATTCGATCGTCAAGGGCGGGTCAATCTTTCAAAAATTTTGATTAATTACGCTGGTATTTCAAAAAAATGTGTTGTGGTTGGTGTCTCATCACACTTTGAAATTTGGGACGAAGATGCTTGGCAAGAATACAGTGAACAAGCTGCCGAAGATTTTGACGATGTTGCAGAAGATATTGATTTTGATTTCTAGAAAGGAGAACCAAATAGCATGGAATTTGATCACGTTACGGTTCTCTTGAATGAAGCCGTAGAAGGATTAAATGTTAATCCGGATGGTATATATGTTGATGCAACTCTTGGCGGTGGTGGTCATAGTGGGCTGATTCTTTCAAAATTGAATAATGGACACTTATATTCATTCGACCAAGATAAGACTGCTATTAATTACAACTTGCATAATTTAAAAGATTACGTCGATGAAGGAAAAGTTACGTTCATAAAAGATAATTTTAAAAACTTACGTAATGATTTGTCAGAATATAATATTGATCAAATTAACGGGATTGTTTACGATCTTGGAGTTTCATCTCCACAATTTGATGATGCTAAGCGTGGGTTTAGTTATCAACATGATGCCAAACTCGATATGAGAATGAATCAAGATCAAAAGTTGTCTGCATACGATGTCGTCAACGATTGGCCATATGAACGACTGGTTAAAATCCTTTATCGGTATGGTGAAGAAAAGTTTGCTAAGTCGATTGCTCGTTCAATTGAAGAACACCGTAAGAAAGCACCAATTGCTACGACCTTTGAATTAGTTGATGTGATTAAAGAAGCAATTCCAGCTCGTGCACGTCGTCATGGCGGTCACCCAGCAAAAAAATCATTTCAGGCGATTCGCATTGCGGTGAACGATGAATTAGGTGTATTAGAATCCTCGCTCGAGCAAGCATTAGACTTGTTAGCAGTTGGAGGACGCATTAGTGTAATCACGTTTCAATCGCTAGAAGATCGATTAGTAAAAACAATGTTTCGAGAAAAAACAACTCTTCAAGATGTGCCAGCAAGGTTACCAGTAATTCCTCCAGAAATGCAACCGCATTACAAATTGGTTAATAAAAAACCAATTGAACCTAGTCCAGAAGAGTTAAAGAGTAATCACCGTGCACATAGTGCTCATTTGAGAATTATTGAAAGAATTAAATAAAAAGGAAAGTGGAAATCATGGATTATAATACTAACGTTGCCAGAAAATTAACTGTGCCACAACACAGCGAACATGTAGAAACACAGAGCCAACCGGTGTTCAAGCCAGTGGCCTTTTCTAAGTTTGAGTATCTACTAACAACATGTTGTGCGCTAGTGATTTGTGCGATGATGGTGACGTTAGTATCATCCAAAATTAGTGTGAATAATTCTCAGCGTCATTTGCAAGACGTTCAGTCCAAAATTAGTCAGGTTAATAATTCTAATATTAGTCAACAACAAGAAATTGGTGATGCAACGAGCCAATCAAGTTTGCAAAAGATTGCAAATAAGTATAACCTTAAAGATTCAAATATTAATGTAAGGAACGTTAATAAATAATGGAGCCTACTGATAAAAAACAACGAACGATAAATAATAATTCAGGTCAACGGAACCATAAGCAGTTTGGTAAATGGCTGTGTATGGTAGTCGCCGGCCTATTTTTATTATTTATCGCTCGTTTTGCTTATATTGCTGTTATCAAGGACGTAAAGAATCACGATTTGGCAGCAGCAGCTCAGCAAAGGTATACTCAGTCAAGGATTATTCCAGCACAACGTGGAAATATTTATGACGCGGATGGAAATGTTTTGGCAAGGGATACTAGTAAATATACTGTTTATGCTGTTTTAGATAAAAACGAAAAGAGTGTCAAAGGTAAGCCTTTATATGTAACTAATAAAAAAAGGACTGCTAGAATATTAGCGCACTACCTTGACATGCCCGAGAAAAAAGTTTACAAGATATTAACTCCTAAAAAGAAGTTATATCAAGTTCAATTTGGAACAGCAGGATCAAACATTTCCGTAAGCAAGATGGAAGAAATAAAAGCGCAAAAATTGCCGGGAATTAATTTCATAAAAACTCCTGCCCGTCAGTATCCGGAAGGCGAATTTGCTAGGCAATTACTTGGATCCACTGCGGTAAAGACTAATAAGAAGACTGGGCAGTCGCGGTTAGTAGGACAAATTGGCTTAGAAAGTTATTTTAATAAGCAGTTGTCTGGAAAAGATGGGTATAAAAAATCTCAAAACGATGTCTATGGATATCGGTTATCAGATTCACCACAAGCAGGTAAAAGTGCTAAGAATGGTGATAATGTAACTCTGACATTAAATAATAATGTTCAGCATCAGTTAGAAAACTTGGTAACTAGTGCTGATAAAAGTACTAAACCTGCATCGATAACTGCAGTCGTAATGGAGGCTAAAACTGGTAAAATAGTTGCTGCTACTCAACGCCCAACAATGAATTCCAAAAATCCATCCTGGACTAATGCATTAATTCAAGATACATATGAACCTGGATCAACGATGAAAGTTATGGCATTAGCTTCTGCAATTGATTCTGGGCATTTCAACCCAAATGGAACTTATAAGTCTGGTACCTGGGAAATGGAAGGAGGTAAGATCACCGACTGGAATACTAGTGGTTGGGGAAACATTACCTTTAAAGAAGCTTTCTATAGGTCCAGTAACGTTGGGTTTGCTCATATTGAACAGAATATGGGAGCCAAGACTTGGATGAAATATTTAAAGAGCTTCGGCTTCCTGAAACCGACTAAAGTCTACGGCATGTCAGGAGAATCCTCTGGGACAACAACTTTCCGTGGTGTCTTAGAGCAAGCAAACACTTCGTTTGGTCAAGGGATTACCGTTAATACAATGCAAATGATGCAAGCATTTAGTGCAGTTGCTAATAATGGTAAAATGATGCGGCCATACATCGTTGATAAAGTCACAAATAGCCAAAATAAGACGGTTAAAAATGTTCATCCAAAGCAAGTTGGTAAGCCAATTAGTGCCGCTTCCGCAAAAGAAACTCGAAAATATATGGAAGGTGTTATCTATAATAAAGTAGGTACTGGTCAACTGTATAAAGTGAAGGGATACCGAATTGCGGGTAAAACAGGAACAGCCCAGATTGGTGGGGCTAATGGTTATGAGCAAGGATCTAATAACTATATTTACTCTTTTGTTGGATTAGCTCCTGCCAAAAATCCTAAATATATTATTTATATCACAATGCGTAAGCCGACAACGAGTAATGGCCCGGCTGAAAAGACCATCTCTTCGATTACAACCCCAATTATTAAGACGTTACTTGATAAGCAAACTACTAGATCAACCAAGCAACAGGGAGTTACAAGAGTTCCTAACGTCGTAGGGGCTAGTGCCAAAAGCGCTCAGAATCAGTTGAATGGCAAACATTTACAAGTGACGGTTCTGGGAGATGGGAAAAAGGTTAAGAAACAATCAATCGCTCCTGGTACCGACTCGATGATTAATAATCGAATTATATTGGTAACAAATGGCAAGGTTAAAATGCCAAACATCAGTGGCTGGAGCCAGTCTGATGTTAGCCAGTTGACCCAGATGTTGAATTTGAAACTTGATTCATCAGGAAGTGGTTTTGTTAAGTCACAAAGCATTAAGGAGAATACAGAGGTTCGCTCTGGACAGCAATTAAAGGTTAATTTTGAAGAGAAGTAGAATTTTAGGAGGAACACTTATGTCTAGTAAGATTGTAATCAGTGGGCTTGTTTCACTGGTGCTTGCAGGTTTGTTAACATATTTTTTAATGCCATATTTGATTCGCTACTTTCGTGCTAAAAAAGAAGGTCAGCAAATTAGAGAGATTGGTCCTACATGGCATGCTAAAAAAGCTGGAACGCCAACAATGGGTGGAATCCTTTTTATAGCATCAACAGTGATAGCAATCATAGTTGTCGGAATTTTTAATGGACAGTTAACCAACACTATGTGGGCATTGTTATTTACATTGGTGGTATATGGCCTTATTGGAATGTGGGATGACAGTATAAAAATCTTTCATCACCAAAATGAAGGTTTTAAGCCTTGGCAAAAATTTTTATGTCAGGTTATTGCCGCGATGGTATTTACAGCCATTTATCAACATGAAGGCTTTCAAATGGGATTTGGTGAATCCCAGGTTGGTTGGCTATATGGACTATTCATTATTTTCTGGATGGTTGGGTTCTCTAATGCAGTTAACCTAACCGACGGATTAGACGGATTGGTTACTGGGTTAGCCGTAATTTCATTTGCCGCATATCTAGTAATTGCTTTATATCAGAAGCAAAATGAAGTAGCAATTTTCTGTTTAACAATTATTGGTGCCTTATTAGGTTTCTTCCCGTTCAACCACAAACCAGCAAAAATCTTTATGGGAGACATGGGTTCATTGTCGTTAGGGGCTAGCTTGGCGGCAGTAGCCTTGTTGCTGCATCATGAATGGTCATTGTTAATGATTGGTCTGGTCTATGTTATTGAAACAGCAAGTGTTATTCTCCAGGTTGCATCATTTAAGACAACCGGGAAAAGAATTTTCAAAATGACGCCGATTCATCATACCTTTGAAATGATCGGGTGGAGCGAGTGGAAAATTGACATCACGTTCTGGATTTTCCAACTAGTTTGTGCAATTATTGCAGTTGTTACAGTTATCACATTAGGCTAAAAATTAAGGGTGATTTTTATGAATAACGTAAAAAAATATGACGGAAAAAATGTATTAGTAATGGGATTTGGGCTGAGTGGTATTAATGCGGCTCACTTGTTGGTTAAATTAGGAGCAAATGTTGTTGCTAATGATAAAAAAACACCTGATGATCCTTCAATTGTCAAAGATCTTGAAAACGATGGCATTAAGGTAATTACTGGAGATAATCCGCTCAGCTTAGCGGATGAAAATTTTGACTATGTTGTCAAAAATCCAGGAATCCCTTATGACATTCCTTTGGTAGCGGCTTTTGTCAAAAAAGGCACTCCGATCATTACTGAAGCAGAACTCGGTTATGAAATTTTCCCAGGACATCTAGTAAGCGTTACCGGATCAAATGGTAAGACAACAACTACTACCCTTATTCAAAAAATGTTAGATGAAGGGCTTCCAAATACTACTAAGTATGCTGGTAATATCGGTGTATCCTTTACAAAAACTGCGGAAAAATTAGGCGCCGATGATCATTTGGTTACTGAAATTTCAAGTTTCCAACTGTTAGGTACTCCAGAGTTACACCCACATATCGCAGTAATTACAAATATTTTCTCTAATCACCTTGATTACCACAAAACTAGGGAAAATTACATTAATGCAAAATTAAATATTACACGGAATCAAACCAAAGATGATTATTTGATTATGAACTGGGACCGTGACGAATGGCAAAATATTGCTCGTCGTTCACCCGCAACCGTGGTACCGTTCTCCAGACTTGACAAGAGTGAAGAAGGTGCTTATGTCAAAAACGGTGTAATTTATTGGCGTGGTGAAAAAGTAATGGATACTAAGGATATTCGTTTGATTGGGCCACAAAATGTAGAAAATGCATTGGCCGCAATTGCTGCTGCTAAATTAAGCGGTGTTGATAATGAAGCAATTGTTAAGGTATTAACAACATTCAGTGGTGTCCGTCATCGTCTTCAATATGTAATGGAATACCAGGATCGTCTTTTCTACAATGACTCGAAATCTACGGATATTGAAGCCACTGAAGTTGCTTTACAAGGGTTTGAACAGCCAGTTGTTCTTCTTGCCGGTGGATTAGACCGTGGATATACATTTGAACGACTTGTTCCATACTTTAAGAAGCATGTTAAGGCCTTAATCGTCTTTGGGCAATGTAAAGATAAAATGAGAGATGCTGGTGAACAAGCTGGTGTTCCGGTTTATGAAAGTGAAAATGCAGTAACAGCAGTTCCTAAAGCATGGGAATTGAGTGAACCTGGCGATGTTATTTTACTTTCACCTGCGAACGCAAGTTGGGACCAATTCCCAAGCTTTGAAGTCCGTGGTGACAAGTTCATTGAAGCAGTCGAAAAATTAACTGGTCAAAAGGAGCAAAAATAAATGCGATTATTAGTTTCTGGTGGAGGTACTGGTGGACATATCTACCCAGCTTTAGCATTGATTGAACGTCTAAAACAAGTCGAACCAGACACCGAAGTGTTATATGTTGGTACAACCCGTGGGCTAGAAAATAAAATTGTGCCTGCTGCTGGTCTTCGTTTAAAGACTCTCCACACTCAAGGATTTAAGCGTTCATTATCATTAGAGAACTTTAAAACTGTTTATTTATTTCTTAAATCCGTTCATGATGCTAAGAAAATCATCCGTGATTTCAAACCTGATGTTGTCTTAGGGACAGGTGGTTATGTTAGTGGAGCAGTCTTATATGCAGCCGCTAAGATGCATATCCCAACTGTAATTCATGAACAAAACAGTGTTGTTGGGATTACCAATAAATTCCTTAGCCGGTATGTTGATGAAATCGCAATTGCGTTTGAAGCGGCCCGCGATCAATTTCCTGCAGATAAGGTTAATATGACAGGGAATCCTCGTGCTCAACAAGTGGCTGCCAATGCATCGTCAAACTACTCATGGACTAATGATGGTTTAAGTGATGATAAACCAACAATGATGGTTTTTGGTGGGAGTCAAGGAGCACCAAAAATTAACCAAAGTGTAATCGATGCAATTCCAGAATTTAATAAACGAGACTACCAAGTTATTTTTGCAACTGGTCAAAAACGTTATCAAAAAGTAATGGATCAATTAAAAAATGTTCACATTAACGATAACGTAAAGGTTGTTCCCTATATTCCAGACATGCCAAAGAAAATGCCGAAAGTTGACATGCTGATTTCTAGAGCTGGAGCAACCACCATTGCGGAAATAACCGCATTGGGTATTCCAACGATCTTAATCCCAAGCCCATATGTGACTGCTAATCATCAAGTAAAGAATGCACAAGCATTGGTAAAACAAGGTGCTGCAGCGATGATTTTGGAAGACAAGCTTGATTCTAGGACACTTTTGGTTCAAGTTGATAAGATAATGAATAATCCAGAAGTAAGGGAGAAAATGGCAAAGGCATCCAAGAAGATTGGTCGGCCTAATGCGGCTGATTTATTAATAAACGTCTTAAAGAAGGCTGAACAAGATCACCAATAAAGGAGGGGCGAGAATTGGCAAACCATTACGACAATAATGATGATCATCGACGATATCTGAAGCGTCTTAGAAAAATTGAAGGGCGCAGTCTGAATGCTTTGAAGCAAATAAGTGATCGCGAGACATCATTAAATAAAAAAGTTCCCCAAGTTGGTCATCGTCAAAGAATAGGTAATGGAAAACGAGTTGCCAGTATATTAATCCCCTTTATATTACTGTTAATTTTTGCCGTATACGTTATTTCACCATTAAGTAAAATTAGTCATGTTCAAGTGACTGGTAACAGTGAGCTAACAAAACAAGAAGTGCAAAGCGCTACTGATATTAAACCTGGCAGGTATGTTTGGCGGATAGTTCGTCATCAAAATATGGTGCTAAAACAAAGTCAGAGGAAAAATCCGCAAATTAGGAGTCTTCAAGTCAAATTAACGGGCCCACGTTCTGTTCGAGTGCATATAACTGAGTATCCCGTAATTGGTATAATTAATCATCATGGTAAACAAGAACTGTTATTGTCAAATGGAAAGTATCGACCGATAACTGGTAATGTTGATAATTTCTTGCACTATTCAAATTTTTCCAATAATTATATCCATTTAAAAATTGCTGCTCGTGAAATTGGTACTCTGCCAAAATATATTCGTCAAGGTATTTCTGAAGTACAATTCTCGCCAACTAAGCTTAATCCTGATCGGTTAAAGCTCATAATGAATGATGGTAATACTGTTCTGGTGCGAGCAGATACAATGGGTAATAAAATGAAATATTATCCATCTATCATTTCTAAAATGAATGGTAACGGAGTAGTTGATTTACAATTTGGTGCTTATTCGTATAATTACGGTAATAATGACAAATAATGATTTTAATGTGACTATTTGTATAATTCACAAGTGCATTTAATTAATGTGTGGTAAAATTTAAAGGTAAGTCAGTTTATTAACAAAAAAATTTTAGGAGGGTTCCTTATAAATGAATAACTCACAAATATATGTTGGTTTGGATATTGGAACCACTTCGATCAAGGTACTTGTATGTGAGAATGTAAAGGGCAAGCTGAAATTGATCGGTGTCGGTACTCAACCTTCAGGTGGCCTCAATCAAGGAGTTATTGTCGACATTGATAAGACTGCCATGGCCATTAAACAAGCAGTTGCGCAAGCAACGGAAAAGTCTGGAGTAAAGATCAGCCGAGTGATCATAGGATTACCAGCCAACTATCTTCAAATGAATCAAGTCCATGGAATGATTAATTTATCAAATCAAGGACAGCCACGAGAAATTGTTAATCAAGATGTCATCGATGTTGCACATTCAACACTTTCACAAGGTCTTCCTCCTGAAAGAGAAGTTATTGACTTAGTTCCTAGAGACTTTGCAGTCGATCAATTTAGAGGAATTAAAGATCCTCGAGGAATGTCAGGAATTCGCTTGGAAATGTGGGCAACTTTGTACAGTGGCCCTAAGACCATTGTTTACAATACAAAAAAATCAGTTGAACAGGCTGGTCTGAAAATTGAGGACATGGTGGTAGCACCAATTGCAACTGGTTCTAACATTTTGAGTGATGGGGAACAAGACTTTGGTACTGTGATTATGGATTTGGGAGCAGGACAAACTACTACCAGCATTATTCATGATCATCAACTAAAATTTGCGTTTGTGGATCCCGAAGGTGGAAATTACATTACGAAGGATATTTCCGCTGTGTTAAACACTTCTCAAAAGAACGCTGAACAACTTAAGAGGGATCACGGTTACGCGGATAGTGAACAGGCTGCTGAAGATGTGCAATTGGCTGTTGATGTAGTTGGTAAAGCTCAACCAGTAAATTACACCGAAAAGTACTTGTCAGAAGTCATTGAGGCACGTATTCGTCAGATCTTTAGACGAGCAAAGGATAAGCTTGACTCAATTAATGCACCGCAGTTGCCAGGTGGACTGGTTTTGTATGGTGGTGTGGCAGCATTGCCAGGCATTAAGGACATTGCTTCTCAATATTTCGATGGAACAGTTCGAGTGTTTGTACCAAATGAAATGGGAATTCGTCAACCAAGTTATGCCACAGCATTGTCACTATGCTTATATGAAAATAGTTTAAATGATGTTGATCGGTTGATTAAACAAACGGTTCACGATGGTGATTTAATTGCTAGTCCCCATCAAAATGATGCAAACAAAGAAATATCTGTTGCACCGGAAAAACAACAACGACCAAGAATTGTTCGACATAACAGTCGTAAGAATTCCACACCAGTTCGAGAACATGACAACGAGAAGAATAACTCTGATAAGAAGAGTGGAATTAGAAACTTCTTTAGCAACTTTTTTGATTAAGTAATTACGGAGGGTATTTGTATGGATAATGCTACGAACACGAATGACCAAATGGAGATGGAAGGCGCACGCATCAAAGTAATTGGTGTTGGTGGTGGTGGCGGTAATGCTGTTAACCAAATGATCAATGAAAAGGTCAATGGGGTTGACTTTATTGTCGCTAATACCGACCTACAAGCTCTGGATGGTTCTGCAGCTAAAACTAAAATTCAATTAGGGCCTAAATTAACACGTGGTCTTGGTGCGGGTTCGAATCCTG
This sequence comes from Limosilactobacillus coleohominis, assembly GCF_016901675.1. Taxonomy (GTDB): domain Bacteria; phylum Bacillota; class Bacilli; order Lactobacillales; family Lactobacillaceae; genus Limosilactobacillus; species Limosilactobacillus intestinavium. The sequence goes on along the minus strand of NZ_JACJKU010000012.1, from coordinate 10,033 downwards.
AAGTTGGTGCAAAGGCTGCCCAAGAAAGTGAATCCGAAATTACTAAGATCTTGGAAGGTGCAGATATGGTCTTTGTCACTGCCGGAATGGGTGGTGGAACTGGTACAGGTGCTGCACCGGTAATTGCTAAGATTGCAAAGGACTCAGGTGCATTAACGGTGGGTGTTGTTACCCGGCCATTTAGCTTTGAAGGGACACGCCGTGCAAAGTTAGCTTCTCAAGGATTAGCAAACTTGAAAAAGAACGTTGATACACTGATTATTGTCGCTAATAATCAATTATTGGAAATGATTGATAAAAAGACCCCTATGATGGAGGCCTTCAAAGAAGCTGATGACGTATTGCGTCAAGGTGTAGAAGGAATTTCTGATTTGATTACTAATCCTGGTTACATTAACCTGGACTTTGCTGATATTCGTCACACTATGACTAACCAAGGGTCCGCCTTAATGGGAATTGGTTCATCTACTGGTGAAAATCGGGCCGCTGAAGCTACTAAGAAAGCCATCTCTTCACCACTCTTAGAAGTATCTATTGATGGTGCAGAACATGTTTTAGTTAACGTTACTGGTGGTAAAGATTTGTCAATGTTTGAAGCACAAGAAGCTTCTAGTGTTATTCGTGAAGCTGCTAATACAAACGTTGATATTACATTTGGGATGTCTGTTGACGATAATTTAAACGATGAAGTCCGGGTTACAGTAATTGCTACAGGAATTGATAAGAGCAAGCAACAAAAGACAAGTGAACAACGCACTCAAGTTGTTTCACAGGCATCTGATGATCGCACAGCTCCTTTAAACATTAATCAGAATGTTGCTACGGATAACGGTCAACAAAATAATAATAATGATGATGCTAGCCAACAAGATCCATTTAACGGTTGGAATGATCCTGGCGATGGTATTAACGTATCGTCAAATCGTGACAACAACTTTGATGATGTAAAGAAGCCTGATTTTAGCGTTCAAGATGACGATTTGTCAAATGTTGATGATGGCGGTGAAGACCTCTCAACACCTGCTTTCTTTAAGAATCGACGGAAGTAAACTTTTAAGATGGGGAACGCGTAGTTCCTCCTTTTATTTATCTCAAACGGAAAGGATGTGCTGGAAATGGCTGGAAAATTTTTAAATAATTTCTTTGGAATGAACGATGAAAGTACTGCAACTGATTACTATGACGATAATCAAGCAGCGGATAACCGTCAATCAAAAAATGATCGTAAAATAGTCTCTATTAATAGTGCGCATTCGCTTAGAGAAAACGGTAAAATCTCGTTATTCGAACCCCGCATTTATGGAGATGCTCGTGAAATTACTAATCAACTTTTGAACGGTGAAGCAACCATCATTAACTTTAGTCAAATGGATCCTAAGGTTGCAATTAAGACAGTTGATTTCCTAAATGGCGCAGTATTTGCTATGGATGGGGAAATTCAACGAATTGGTGAACAAATCTTCTTGTGTACGCCAAAGAATTTTGATGTTACTGGTAAAGCTATGAATGACATCGCAAATGAAAACAATTCATTTAATAATTAAACATTGGAGAGTGGACTGTGATTGGATTTTTAGTGTGGGCAATCAATAATTTAATTAGTTTGTATATTTTACTGATTGTGATTTGGTGTTTATTGTCTTGGTTTCCTGGAGCAAGTCAAAGCGCATTAGGAGACTTCTTGAACCGACTAGTTTATCCTTATCTTTCAGTATTTGAACGTATTATCCCACCATTAGGCGGAGTAAGTTTTTCACCAGTTGTAGCTGTTTTTGTTTTATGGCTTGTACAACGTGGTGTTCAAATGCTTGGAACGATTTTGTAAGGTGACAGTAATTGGTTGATTCAAATATTCGTCAGCACTTTCGCGCAGACGAAAGTAATTTTATTAATCAGATTTTAGATGTAATCGCGACTGCTAGTAATCAATATCGACCAGTACTAACGAATTTTTTAAATCCTCGCCAGCTTTTTATCGCTTCTACTTTGGTCAATAGAAATGAGAATTTAAAAATGAAAAGTTGGGGAGGCTATTCGGGTGCTGAAATGCAAAGGCTATTGATCTATCCGGAATATTATGTTCCAAATAAAGCGGACTTCAATATTGATTTTTTTGAAGTTAATTATCCAACTAAATTTGCGGAGCTTCATCATCGTCAAATTCTGGGAACCCTAATGGGTAGTGGACTAACGCGTGATAGTTTTGGTGATATTATTAATGATCAAACGCAGTGGCAGTTTGTAGCTAACAATAACATTCAAGATTATATTACACAGGAAGTTGACCGGATTGGTAAGGTTCATGTTCAAATGAAGATTATTGAGGAGGACGATCTTGTGCATCCTCAATCCGATTGGGAGCCAATGCATACCACAGTACCATCAATGCGTTTAGATGCAGTTATTGCTAACATATTTAACTATTCAAGGAATCGTGCGAAAGAAGACATTGAGCACGGCTTAGTACGGGTTAATTGGGAAGAAATTAATCGTCCCGACTACCAATTAGCAATTCAAGATTTAGTATCTGTTCGTCATGGTGGACGATTTCGCCTATTACAAACAGGTGGACGGAATCGAAAAAATAATATTCGTTTAGATTTACAAATTATTACAGCATAAAACTTGGAGGAAGAATTATGACAGTGTCAGCTGTTGATATTAACAACAAAACTTTTGATACAAAAATGCGTGGGTATAATCAATCTGAAGTAAAGGATTTTTTAAACCAGGTTGCGGAAACAGTTCAGAGTTTGAATGAAAAGAACCGTGAATTGACTGAGATGGTTAAAGCAAATGAAGAAAAGTTAAAGTACTTTACTGATCTTAAAGATTCATTGAATAAATCTATTTTGGTCGCACAGGAAGCTGCTGATAAGGTTAAAAACAACGCTAAAAAAGAAGCAGAAATTATGGTAAGAGAGGCCCAAAAGCAGGCTACTGATATTGTTTCTGAAGCGAATGAAAAGGCTAATGCAGTTGTTGAAGAATCAACTAACTCTACCCGTAAATTAATCACTGAAACTAACGACTTGAAAAAGCAAACGCGAATTTTCAGACAACGTTTGCAAGTTATGCTAGAATCCCAACTTGAAGTTGTTAAGAGCAATGATTGGGATGAATTGTTAGCAAACAGTGATATGAGTGATTTCACAGAAATTCAAAAGATTTTGGGAAACAAGGTTGACAATGTTCAAGATACCAGTGTAAACTCTGATTCAACAACAGATTCATCGACTACTGATTCTGATTCTACTTCACAATCTGATGCAGATTCCGAAGCAGGGAAAACAGTTGTAATTTTCCCAGATAGTGATAAATCTGAACAATAATTTTAAAATAATGATGAGACCACGAGGTTATCAGCGATGTCTCAGAGAGTCGACGGTTGGTGAAAGTCGATGTCTAACTGGTAACTCCATCAGCTCTGAGTGCAGTTTTGAATATGATATAGAAACTGTCGGGTCATACCCGTTATGCAATGCCTAAGGAAGTAATAATATTACTTTAAAATAGGGTGGTACCACGAAAAGCTTCGTCCCTTTTGGACGAGGCTTTTTTTATTTTAAAATTAGCAATTTAATAAGGGGGAATTGTGATGCGAGTAAAAGATACGCTGAATTTAGGTAAAACTAAATTTCCAATGCGTGGTCACTTGCCTGAAAAAGAAGGTCAACGTGAACAGCTTTGGGAAGAAAATAAAGTTTATGAGCAACGGCAAAAGTTAAATGAAGGTAAGCCAACGTTCGTTCTGCATGATGGCCCACCATATGCTAACGGTAATATCCACATTGGTCATGCCATGAACAAAATTAGTAAGGACTTTATTGTTCGATATAAATCTATGACTGGCTATCGTTCACCATACGTACCTGGTTGGGATACTCATGGTCTGCCAATTGAACACCAATTAACTAAATCAGGTTATGATCGTAAAAAGATGACGACTTCTGAGTTCCGTGACCTTTGTCGCAACTATGCTATGGAACAAGTTCATAAGCAAATGGACGGCTTCAAACGCTTGGGAGTTAGTGCCGATTGGGATCATCCATATTTAACGTTAGATAAAGAATTTGAAGCTGCTCAAATCAAGGTCTTTGGTGAATTTGCTAAAAAAGGTTTGTTATACCAAGCTAAGAAGCCTGTTTATTGGTCCTGGTCATCAGAATCTGCATTAGCAGAAGCGGAAGTTGAATACCATGATGTTGTTGCAAAGACAGCATTCTTTGCTGAACAGGTAAAAGATGGCAAGAATTTACTGGATAACGATACTTATTTAGTTGTTTGGACAACGACTCCATGGACTATCCCAGCATCTGAAGCGGTTGCGGTTAATCCAACTTTCGAATACTCAGTTGTTAAGCCATCAAATGATGATCGTAAATTTGTAGTTGCTTCCAGCAGATTATCAGAAATTGCTGAAAAGCTTGGCTGGGAAAGTTATGATGTCCTCAAGACATTGAAGGGTCAAGACATGGAACGGATGACTACTCTTCACCCATACTTAGACCGTGAATTATTAGTTGGTGTGGCTGACTATGTTACTGATGATACCGGTACGGGATTGGTCCACACGGCTCCTGGCTATGGTGATGATGACTACCATTTTGGTAAAAAATATGATTTGCCTATTGTTGCACCAATGAACGATCAAGGGGTATTAACAAAAGAAAATGGCCCTGAATTTGATGGAGTATTTTATCAAAAAGCTGATGACATTTCCCTTAAGTTTTTGAAAGACCAAAATGCATTATTACTTGAAGAACCATTAAAGCACAGTTACCCATTTGATTGGCGTACTAAACAACCAATTGTATTCCGTGCAACTGATCAATGGTTTGTTTCAATTGATCAAATGCGTGATGAAATTTTGAAGGCTGTGGATGAGGTCCAATACTTCCCTGAATGGGGTAAGGTTCGTCTACGAAACATGCTAAAAGACCGTGGTGATTGGGTAATTTCCCGTCAACGTGTTTGGGGTGTACCTTTACCAATCTTCTACGCCGAAGATGGAACGCCAATTATGACTGAAGAAACGATCAACCATGTCGCAGACCTCTTCCGTGAATATGGTTCAAATGTATGGTTTGACCGTGATGCTAAAGATTTGTTACCAGACGGCTTTACAAGTTCACATTCTCCTAATGGTAAGTTTACAAAAGAAACGGATATCATGGATGTTTGGTTTGATTCCGGTTCTTCTCACCAGGGAGTATTAAATGAGCGGAGTTACTTAACATACCCTGCTGATTTATACTTGGAAGGTTCTGACCAGTATCGTGGTTGGTTTAATTCAAGTATGATTACTAGTGTAGTGGTTTCAGGGCATGCTCCATACAAGTCAGTTCTTTCTCAAGGATTCACTTTGGACAAAAAGGGAAAGAAGATGTCCAAGTCATTAGGAAACGTTATTGATCCCGCTAAAGTGGTTAAGCAAATGGGTGCGGAAATTATTCGTCTTTGGGTAATGAGTGCAGATACATCTGCTGACGTCCGGGTTTCAATGGGGACGTTCCAACAGATTTCAGAAGCCTACAGAAAGTTACGAAATACTTTCCGGTTCTTGTTAGCTAATACTAGTGATTTTGATGCTGATGAAAATACCGTTTCTTACGATAAGTTAACTAGTGTTGATCAATATATGTTAGTGAAGTTTAATCATTTCTTGGCACAAATGCGCAAGGACTTTGATCAATATGACTTCCTAGATGGTTATAAATTATTGATTAACTTTGTTAATAATGACTTATCAGCATTCTATATGAATGTTGCCAAGGATGTTTTATACATTCAACCGGCTAATTCTCTTGAACGCCGTTCAATGCAAACTGTCTTTTACGAGATCTTGGTTGGCCTCGTTAAGTTGCTGACACCTATTCTGCCACATACTACTGAAGAAGTTTGGGAATACATGAATGAACCTGAGAAGTTTGTTCAATTGACAGAAATTCCAGACCCGCTTAGTTATGATAATGAAGATGAACTGTTAGTAGAATGGAACCAGTTCATGGAAATCCGTTCACATGTCTTAAAGGTACTGGAAGAGGCACGTAATGAAAAGCTTATTGGGCGTTCATTAGAAGCACGAGCTGATTTATACTTGAAGCCGAGTCAGAAGGCAGTATTAGATTCATTGAATTATGATGTCGCATTATTACTGGGAGTTTCAGATCTAGAAGTTCATGATGCTAGCGAAACACCAGACGATGCCGAACAGTTTAATGATGGTTCTGCTGTTAAAGTTGAGCAAGCTGCTGGTGAAGTATGTGCTCGTTGTCGTATGACGAAGGAAGATGTTGGCAGTGATGATGCATATCCACAACTGTGTGCACGTTGTGCTAAGATCGTTCGTGAAAACTTCCCTGAAACAGTTACAGAAGGCTTAGAAAAATAAGAAAACACCAAGCTTAGTTCTGGGTTCATGACAAGCTAAGAATGGTGTTGTAAAATGAGGCATAGCATTTATGGCTATGTCTTATTTTTTGGAGGATTTTTATGATCATTGGTACTGTAAAAAGTTATGAAAAAGATAAAGGTTGGGGTTTTATTAATTCCCCACATGATGGTGAAATTTTCGTTCATTCTCGCGGAATCGAAAAAAGTTCACGTCAATTAATGCGTCCTGGTGTTAAAGTCGGTTTTGTAATTATTCCTAGTTTAAAGGGAATGCAAGCTGCCCATGTTCGTGTATTAGAATAGGAGTGCTAACGATGGAATTCGAAGAACGTGTGACATCTTCAGAACAAATATATAGTGGCCATATTTTATCTTTAGAAAAGCAGAGGGTTGTTACTCCTGGTGGTAAGGAGGCGACTCGTGAAATAGTACATCATGCCCCGGCAATTGCATTGTTAATGATCACAAATGATCATAAGGTGATTTTAGAACAACAATGGCGAGCTCCAGTGAAAAAGGTCACCTTTGAGATACCTGCAGGTAAAGTAGATAGTCGTGATAACGGTGATGTTCTTCATGCCGCAAAAAGGGAAATGAATGAGGAAACTCGTCTGCAAGCTCAAACATTATTGAAAGTAGCCTCAACATTTAGTTCTCCAGGTTTTACTGATGAGCAAATTACGCTTTTTTATGCTACTGATTTGTCAGAGGTAAAGCATCAATTGCCACAAGATGATGATGAAAAAATACATCTTATTACAGTTTCATTAGACGAAGCTTTAACGATGATTAGAGAAGGAAAAATTGATGATATGAAAACAGTAATGGCAATCTATTATTGGGCTCAAAAGGAGAAAAATGCATGAGTGATGACCATCAAATGACTCGTCGTCAATATCGTGAGGAACAGGAAAAATCTTCTAAGGATGGTAATGGTTCATTTCGGTTTGACCAGTGGCCTCATCATCAAAATAGTGATAATAATATGGATGAATCACCACTATTATCCAGAAGACATCATGAAAAACAAGATGATATCAACGAGGATGAGGCTGGTTTAACACGGCAACAGACTTTAGAAGAAGACAAAGAAACGATTGCTAATGAAAAAACACAGCAGCTTAAAACTAAATTAAATAAAATTATTATTGGATTAGTATTGGCAATTATTTTGGTATATCTATTTTTATTTTTTATAGGTTAGGAGATTCAAATGAAATTTGGAATTATTTGTGCAATGCCTGAAGAATTGAAGGAATTGTTAGAACACATTGAGAACGTCAATGAGAAAGAAATTGGTGATAAGAAATATTACTCTGGTACTATCAGCAACCAAAGTGTGGTACTTGTTGAATCTGGAATTGGTAAGGTAGAAGCAGGGATCACAACTGAGCATTTGATTACAGATTTCGACGCTGATGTGGTTATTAATTCTGGATCAGCTGGTGGAATTGGCAAAAATCAACATGTTGGAGATATCGTGATTTCTACTGAAACAGCATATCATGATGTGGACGCACGAACTTTTGATTATGATTACGGTCAATTGCCTGGACAACCTGCAAGGTTTGAAGCATCCAAGAAATGGGGCGAAGCCTTAGCCAAAGCTGGTGAAAAAACTGGCCTAAATATTGAAAAGGGACTAATTGTATCCGGCGATCAATTTGTTGCCAGCAAGGAAGCAATTGAAAAGATTAAGAAGTTTTTCCCCGATGCGCTATCTGCTGAGATGGAAGGAGCAGCAGTTGGCCAAGTTGCAAATGACCATCATGTGCCTTATGTTGTTGTTCGAGCAATGTCGGATACAGCGGATGAAGATGCTGGCGTAAGTTTTGATGAATTTATTATTCAAGCTGGTCGGCGTTCTGCACAAATGCTATTAGAACTCTTTAATGAATTGGAGAAGGCTTGATTATGGAATTTGAAAAGGTAAACCAATTGCAAGGAGATTCAGATAAGTATGCAATTAGTCCTCAAATAAAGGAATATACATTATTAGATTTGGGATTTGAAAAGACTAAGCGTGGCAACTATCGATACCTTGGTTCATTAGATCGCAAATCCCCATTTAAGCCATTCGCACGACTGCAAATTACGGTTAATAGTGATTTAAGTGGTTTTAAGATGGATACTGTTAATTCCAATGGATTTTCCAAAGTGAACATCTTCAAACAAAGTCGCCGGGATGAGTTTGTAACCCAACTACATTTTATTTTGGATGAAATGGTTGAACGTGGAATCTTTGATAAAAAGTAAGTGAATTACTATTCCCGAATGCCGATGATTTGGTATAATGATTGTTACTGGACATGCGACCTTCAATCGTAGATGGATCCAGAATCTATTTAGAAATGATGGTGATTTGCATGACTGATAATAGTCATACACGTGTCGTCGTTGGTATGAGCGGTGGAGTTGATTCTTCAGTTACTGCACTTTTATTAAAACGCCAGGGATACGACGTTGTTGGTGTTTTTATGAAAAACTGGGATGATACTGATGAAAACGGTGTTTGTACCGCGACAGAGGATTATAAAGATGTTGCTAAAGTAGCAACACAAATTGGGATTCCATACTACTCTGTTAATTTTGAAAAAGAGTATTGGGATCGGGTATTTAAATACTTTATTGCAGAGTATAAAAAGGGGAGAACTCCTAACCCAGATGTAATTTGTAATAAAGAAATCAAATTTAAAGCATTTATTGAATATGCTAATCAATTGGGTGCTGACTATGTAGCAACTGGTCATTATGCTGATTTAAATCGTGACGCTGAAGGCAATATGCATTTGATGCGTGCTGCTGATCAACATAAAGACCAAACTTATTTTCTTAGTCAGTTAGATCACGCGCAGCTTGATCATGTTATGTTCCCATTAGCTAAGTATACAAAGCCTGAAATTCGAAAAATTGCGAAGGAAGCTGGCCTGGCAGTGGCTGATAAGAAAGATTCTGTGGGAATCTGTTTTATTGGTGAAGATGGTCATTTTCGTGAATTCTTGAGTCAGTATTTACCAGCGCAACCAGGTAATATGGAAACAATTGATGGTAAGGTCGTTGGTAAACATGCTGGCTTGATGTATTACACAATTGGTCAACGACGTGGGCTTGGACTAGGTGGAAATAAGGAAAGTAATGAGCCATGGTTTGTTATTGGCAAAGATATCAAGCGCAATGTTCTTATTGTGGGACAGGGTTACCACAATTCCCATCTCTATGCTACTCATCTGGAAGCTAGTGATATTCACTGGGTAGATGATGTTGTTAGCCGCTATGGTCACCATTTCCACTGTACTGCGAAGTTCCGCTATCGTCAGGTTGATGAGGGAGTTACTGTAGATATTAGTGAAGATGGACAGAAGGTAACGGTAACCTTTGACGAACCGGCAAGAGCAATCACTCCTGGACAAGCAGTAGTATTCTATGATGGACAAGAATGCTTGGGAAGTGCAATTATTGACCGGGCATTTAGTCATGAGCACCAATTACAATACATTTAAGAGTGTTTGCAATAAATTTTAAATAGAGGAGAAAGTGTGATAGAAGCCCTTTGCGACTTTGATTTCACGCTTTTAAAAACCACAGTAGGGTCTAGTGCTCGGTTTGTCGAGCATTGGGCCCTATTGTTATACTGCGC
>NZ_JACJKU010000110.1 GCF_016901675.1 Limosilactobacillus coleohominis | reverse complement strand
GCTTAATATCATTCTCATATCCACCATAAATAATGGTATTCTTTTCCATATTTTTACTAAATAAGTTCCAATAATTATCACGTGTTTCTGCAATACCTACGTAATTCTGTCCGTATTCAAAGGTTTTTACTATCAATTGATTTTTATCAAGTTCCTTTCGGCTGTTTACAAAATCAAAAATTTGATTCATCTGATCGACTAGTTGTGAATTTCCTAGGTCAGAATAAAAATCTATTCCTAGTTTTCTAACAACTTTATTAATTATTTGCAAACTTTCAATCCAAGAATCAATTTCTTCCTTTTTGGATTTACTAATATCCTGCATATACTTAGTAAAATCCATTTTGTTTCCATCCAACTTAAAAGTAGGTTTATTAATAAATTGGCGCATAATTCTTAAATTAATTAGCTGACTATCTATCTTGTTAGCCTTTTCAGCTTTTAAAATAAGTCTTTGCTCATGCTCCTTCTTGGTCATTACCGTAATTATTAGATGTCCTTCTGCTCCTGTTAAGATATTAATTATTGGAAAATCATCTTCTTTACTCTGCTTAGTAAGCATTTTTGCTGAAAACGAGCCCAGTTCAGCCCCAAAGTTTATGATTTTCTCTTGACCAATTTCCAGCTTCTGAACATTATCAGATGTAAATACACCAATTGGTTCCGGATGATCATCATATATAGCATAGGTAGTTAAGGTCTGATTCTCTAGATTCTTCATTGTCTTAGTAAAGCTTTCAGGATCTAATAAATACGTTGGAATAACTATTCTATCAGGTTTATCGGTTCGCTTGCTTAAGGATCGATAGGTTTTCGTATTATTTAAATCTAAAGCTACTTGTTTAAGAACTTTCATTTGCTGATCAGGATTTTGTGGGAATTCAGTTAACGGAATAACTGGATACTTATTATTCGTACTTGATAAAAGTCTCGATATGTATATGCTATTCAGATTCTGGTAAAAGATCTGATTTCATAAGCATTAGTTGAGCTTTTTATCCAAACAACAAAAAGCAATTGACCCCCAATTCGTTGGTAGACTTTTAATGTTGAACGATCTAGTTTACGATACTCCTTATTATTTTTCACTTTACTATCGATAGTTGTCTTAACCTGACATCGTATTTCTTGTTCAAAATGACTTTTTGCATAGTGATCATCACTATATAGTAATAACGAGCCATCGGTAAATGGGGTTTTATCATTTTCATAGATATTTTTATCTACTGATGCACAGCCGCTTAACTTTAACTTTAAGATTGCTATGCCATTTTCCTCAATCGATTTAGTATTTTCCACTAATACCCCTACCTTTTTGAATCAATTATACAAAAAAGTATCCGGCTTTTATACCAGGTGCTTTCTTAAGCATTTATAGTTAAAAATATACATAAAAAATCTGCTATAAAACCTATTAGATCAACATATCCAACGATTCTCCAATGTAAAACCACGCACACGTTCTCCTATACACACAGCTGTGTGCATGATATTCTTAAGCAAACAAAAATAGTTCTTGATACATCTTCGTAAAGTGTTGATATATCAGGAACTAATAAGCTATTAGAGTTTGAGAAAGAGTAGTATTTTATTATAGTGAGGACATACTGTTTTTATTAACTGACAAAAATTAATTATAAAGTATCACCTTATAATTTCTAAATAGTTCTCAAGTAAATAATATATAAAGCTATTGAAAAAGGTTATATTATTATCACTAAGAAATTAACAAAAGAGACCACGTAATTTAAATTTACGTAGTCCTTTTGCCGTATTATCTACTACAATTTTTGGTAGACTTTTGGTAGACAACTTGGAATAAACTGCCTTTTCTACCAAATTCGACCCTCTACAAATGCCGTTATCTTAGGCTTCCCTCTTCATATTATCCTATAACATCACTCATTGGGGAGTGATGATGGTTGCGGTGATTAGTACCCTGACGTAATTCCACCTAGATCTGTTCCAACGTATTCCCCTGCGTTTCTGGAACCACCTCAAAAGCAAAGGCCCTGGACAATACATTACAGGTAATGAAGAAGGCAAATGTCCCGACTCCACTCCAGTGATTGACCATGATCGGAAAGACAAAGCCAACCGTGAAGTTCGCCAGCTATAGACAAAAGGTGGAAATGCCCATCCCCAATCCCCGCAGACTTTGGGGAAAGATCTCGGACAGCAGAACCCAAGTTGTCGGCGAAATACATGACTGAAAGAACGCTAGAAAACTCATGGTTAGCAGAATGACGAAATATGGTAAGATCACGTTCTGACTCAAAAAGGTAATTGCTAACGTGAGTAAAAACATTGAACTGCCGGTTCCAATAATTCCGATGAGTAACATTTTGCGTCGCTCAACTGTGTACATCATTTTCATCCCGGCAATTGTGGTAATAAAAGATGTCAACCCGTTACTAATATTAGCAATTAGCGGCGCCTGGTGGCCAAAGCCAACCTTCATCAAAATACTGGTCCCGTAGTACATCATAATATTGATACCAACAAACTGTTGAACAATTCCTAAATCAAAGCCAATCATCACTGCCGGATCCACGGTTGAGTCAGGTCGTCCCAATCTGCCTGCCGGCTTGAACGGAGTGGGGCTAACACCCTCAACGCTACCGTGCGTTGCCCCTTCATTGCTAGCCAACGCGGTGACTCAGGAACATGCCACATTCCTAGAAATAGCATTACAGACGGGATCATCCCAAAAGCAATCATGTAACGCCAAATATTACCGACATGAGGAAACAATGATCCCAAGAGAGCATTGACGGTAAACGCCAGAAGTTGTCCACCAGTAATCATCAATTGATTCTGAGCGACTAACCTGCCCCGTGTTGAAGCGGTCGCAATTTCTGCTAAGTAGGCCGGTACAATGACGGAAGCCCAACCAACTACCAAGCCGAGTAAGAAGCGAAAAATAATCATCAAAATGGCATTGGGTGCTAACAAGCAGAAAAGGGTTCCACTAAAAAAGATGACCGATAAAGCAATCAGTAAACGTTTCCGCCCATAACGGTCGGCTAATTTACCAGCCATTAACGTCCCAAGAGCAGCTCCCAGGGTAATGCCCGATGTCACAAGCCCCTCTTAAGAAGGAGTGAGATTTATTTGTTGTGGCGAGGCCATATATGGAATGGCACCATTGATCACTCCCGTATCTACCCCGAAAAGCAATCCGCCTAGTGTTACTACTAACGCAATCTTTCTTAATTGTCTTCCTGTCTGACCACTAATAAAATATTATCCTAAATTTCAAGAATAAGTTAGCCACTGGACTCAAATAAATAATACTGACCAATTGATTATTGGTTGATGGAGCTGTGATATCTCTTGGTAGAAGGCCTTACGA
>NZ_JACJKU010000109.1 GCF_016901675.1 Limosilactobacillus coleohominis | reverse complement strand
GGTAATACAAGCTTATCTCCAGCCTTTTCCATGATGTCCTTAGCAACATCAATCTTATCTTTTTCAACTAGAGAATTACCAATTTTAATGCCCTTGGCAGCAAAGAATGTGTAGGCCATTCCACCACCAATGATGATCTTATCGGCCTTATCTAATAAGTGATCGATAACACCAATCTTATCGGAAACCTTTGCACCACCTAAAATAGCAACAAATGGGCGAACAGGGTTATCAACGGCATTTCCTAAGAACTTGATTTCCTTTTCCATTAAGAAACCAACTCCGGATTTACCATCACCGATGTTTTGAGCAATTCCTACATTAGAGGCGTGCTTACGGTGGGCAGTACCGAAGGCATCGTTAACGTAAACATCACCCAATGATGCCCAGTACTTACCTAATTCAGGATCATTACCTGATTCACGCTTAACATTTTCACCATCTTTAACATCTTCATAACGAGTGTTTTGAACCATCAGAACATCGCCATCTTTCATTTTGTCGATGGCATCTTCTAATTGCTTTCCTTCAGTAACTGGAACAAATGTTACTGGCTTGTCAAGAAGATTGGAAAGACGTTCAGCAACTGGTCGCATGGATAAACCAGGCTTGTCTTCTTCCTTCTTGATCCGTCCTAAGTGTGAGAACAGGATTGCCTTACCATTATGATCAATAACGTACTTAATCGTTGGCAATGCGGCAACAATCCGGTTATCATCGCCTACTACGCCGTCCTTAATTGGTACATTAAAGTCAACACGCATTAAAACCTTTTGACCTTCTAATGGAAGATCTTCAACAGTCATCTTAGCCATAATTAATTCTCCTCTTTCTGTCAAAAAGGTGGGCGGAGTTTCCTCCTCCCACCTTTTAGTTAGTACTTAATTTTGCTTACAGAGTAGCAAAGTGAAGCAAAGTACGGATCATGTTTGAAGTGAAACCGTATTCGTTGTCGTACCAAGCAACAGTCTTAACTAATTGTGAACCATCGTCGCCTTCCATGATTTCAGTTTGTGATGGATCAAATACTGAACCGTATGTTGAACCGATAATGTCAGTTGAAACAATTGGGTCTTCAGTGTAACCAAAGGCATCGTTGCCTGCAGTTGCCTTCTTCATGGAATCGTTGATTTCGTCAACAGTAACCTTCTTGTCCAAGATAGAAACAAGTTCAGTTAATGAACCGTCAACAACGCCAACACGTTGTGCGTGTCCAGAAAGCTTACCGTTCAATTCTGGGATAACAAGACCAATAGCCTTAGCAGCACCAGAAGAGTGAGGAATAGTGTTTACACTAGCAGTACGGTTGTTACGCATCTTCTTACCACGAGGGCCATCAAGAATTGCTTGAGTAGAAGTAAATGCGTGAATAGTTGTCATAGTACCAACTTTGATGCCGAAGTCCTTGTTAAGGAAGTAAGCCATTGGTGCAAGACAAGAAGTAGTACATGAACCAGCTGAAACGATCTTGTCGTCAGCCTTCAAAGTATCAAGGTTAACACCAGGAACAACAGTTGGGATGTTACCAGCAGGTGCAGAAATCAGAACACGCTTGGCACCAGCGTCCAAGTGAGCTTGTGACTTTTCAGCAGAAGTGTAGAAACCAGTACATTCAAGTACAAAGTCAACACCATCATTCTTAACCCAAGGAATATTACGTGCATCACGTTCTGCGTAAACTGGGTATTCCTTACCATCAACAACAATACCAGTGTCGGTAGCAGAAACTTCACCAGGGAACTTACCATGAGTTGAGTCATACTTCAAAAGGTAAGCAAGCATTGCAGGAGTAGTCAAATCGTTGATGGCTACAACTTCAATGTCCTTAGCACCCAATTCATGGATACGACGGAATGCTAAACGACCGATACGGCCAAAACCATTAATACCAATCTTTACAGTCATACTGCAAATTCCTCCTTTAGGAAAACATATAGTTAAATGTACGTATATTATTTTAACACTGAAAATTAGATTGTACAGATTAAAAATTAACGTACTTTGTTACGTGTTTATGATACTCGATAATTTTTATGATGTCTATATTACTAAAATCTAAAAATGTATATATCTTGTCTAACGGCCGTTTAGTAATTTTAAAAAAAGTATTGCAATTTTAGTTTGAATTCGATAACATATATTTGTTGTTAAGCGCTCTTAGTGTAATGGATCGCACGTGAGATTCCGGTTCTCGAGATCAGGGTTCGACTCCCTGGGAGCGCATTTCATGCCCAAGTGGCGGAATTGGCAGACGCGCAACGTTCAGGTCGTTGTATGGTTTACCATGTACAGGTTCGAATCCTGCCTTGGGCATAATTAGACCCTTTCGGGGTGTTCCAAAATGTCTTAATCGTTGGTATTAAGGCATTTTTATTTTTGCCAAAGCACCTAAAAACACCATTATTTTTAAATTCTGCTACCAAACTGCTACCAAAATTGAATATCAAAAACCGCTTCTAACCAGCGCTTAGACCACTTTCATTTTGAAGGTGGTTTTATTTTTGCTACCAATTGCTACCAAAATATGCTCTATACTGTTTATTGGTGTTCTATATACCTATTATATAGAATTATTTTCTAGTCATTTAACACCACAAAACAACACTGATTAATAATCTTGCTCCATGATTGCATCAAATAAGGCGGGATAAACTTGTTTCAATTGGCTACCAAACTCTAATAATGCTTCTCGTTCGTGTACATAGTATTGTGACTTGCTAATATTTAGCATTTTAATTACATGTTGCCCTTGTTGTTGCTCTAAATACCGATATTCAATTATCTTTTGGTGGTCTGGTGTACATCCGTCGACTGCTTGCTCAATTGCTAGAAAGCACTTTAGACATTTCTTACTTTCCGCCCTACGGTTTTAATTTCACGTTTCGCCCATGCTCCAGACCGTAAATAAATACTGTGATAGTCATTCTTGAAAAACTTTTTAATTGCGTTCGTTTGCTTATCTGCTTTTATGAAACACGCTCCTTTTTAGTACCTGAAAAATCTGACATTGGAAACCTTAATCATCATCAACCATTAAGCGGATGAAATACGTGCTATAATAGACTTGCTTATTTATCAACGGAAGTCGTCCATTGTGACGGCTTTTTTGTTATAATAAAATTCGATTGAATATTTAGGGGAGCCGCCGTTGTGGTGACTTTTTGAGTTCTGTATCTAGTGATACGGAACTCTTTTTTGTTATGGGTGCAAAATCAGCAATTATTGCACTGATAACAAATCACTTGCACCGATTACGCCAATAACTGACTACATAAAATACTACCAAATGCTACCAATTGTCAGCATCTATAATGCACGATCAAACACTGTTAAAGCTTTTGCGCTTGCTGTTCAGTAAAGAAATTAATTATCATCCGTTTGTATGGTGGATTATAGAATGAAGTTAGCCACCCAGTTGGTGGTAAATAAAAAAACGCCATTCGGCGTGACATCAGGTATCATATTAAGTGAACCAAAC
>NZ_JACJKU010000108.1 GCF_016901675.1 Limosilactobacillus coleohominis | reverse complement strand
ACATAAATTTTTTAGCATAAAATTACTCTCTTTAACTCAAAAATCACTGAACTTTTAATTCAAATCTTCCTAATGCTTCTTTCCACGTAATGATCTTAAAGCCTGTGTCTTTTGCTTTCTGTAAACTCATAACTGAATGTCGTGGACGATACGCCTTTTGAGGGTACTGTTCTGAAGTAACCGGTGATACTTCAACTGACTTATTTTTTAGAATTTCTTGAGCAAATTCGTACCATGAACATTGTCCCTCATTTGATAACTGATACATTCCAAATGTAGCTTTTGTTTGAACAAGATGCAACATAAATTCAGCTAATGTTTTGGTCCAGGTTGGTCTTCCCACCTGATCATCGACAACTGTTAATTTATCATGGGTTTCGGACAGCTTTAGCATTGTAAAGACAAAGTTATGACCGTACTGACCAAATACCCAGGAAGTACGAATAATGTAATAATCATCTAATGCTTCTTCAACTGCTTGTTCACCAGCTAATTTTGCTCGACCGTATTCGTTCTTCGGATTTGGCGTATCATCAACTTGATATTCCCCTAGATTATTACCATCAAACACATAGTCCGTACTAATATATACAAGCTTAGCACCAACAGCAGCTGCCGCATCTGCCACATTTTTGGTACCATCAACATTAACCTTCCAATTTATTTCCCTTTTTTCATCTTCTGCAGCATCTACAGCAGTAAAAGCTGCACAATGAAAAATCACTTTCGGATGTACCTCTTTGATGGTATTCATTACTAATTCACGATTAGTAATATCCATTTCATTAGAATCATAGCCTACATAGTCAATGCCTTTTGTATCAAACAGTCTTGATAGTTCCGTTCCTAATTGACCATGGCTTCCAGTAATTAAGTAGTCTGCCATCTTAATTTCCTCCAAAAAAGAGGGAGGTTGCCCCTCCCTTCAATTCAATATTTTATTTCAATTTAGCTTTATCTTTCAATGGGCGCCACCAGTCTTCATGACTAGTGTACCAATCAATAGTCTTGATAATTCCAGTATCAAAAGTATATTCAGGCTTCCAACCTAATTCTGTTTCAATCTTTGTTGGATCAATCCCGTAACGACGATCATGACCCAAACGATCCTTAACATATTCAATAAGATCTTCAGAAGCTCCGAGGTGTTTCACAATCAAGTGAACAATTTCATTGTTATTCCGTTCGTTGTGTCCACCAACGTTGTAAACTTCACCAGACTTACCCTTCCGAAGCACTAAATCGATGGCACGACAGTGATCCGTAACATATAACCAGTCACGAATATTCTTACCATCACCATAAATTGGTAACTTTTTACCTTCCATAGCGTTAGATACCATCAAAGGAATTAACTTTTCTGGGAATTGGTAAGGTCCATAGTTGTTTGAACAACGAGTAATATTCACGTTCATACTATAAGTATTGTGATAAGCACGAACAACCATGTCCGCACTGGCCTTAGATGCTGAATATGGAGAATTAGGTGCAAGCGGCGTAGTTTCTTTAAAGTAACCTTCCGCTCCTAAGGTTCCATAAACCTCATCTGTGGAAACTTGTAAGAACTTCTCAACACCCTCACGTTTAGCAACATCCAATAATGCTAATGTTCCTTGAACATTAGTTTCGATAAAAGCTTCAGGATGCAAAATTGAACGGTCAACATGTGACTCTGCCGCAAAGTTTACGATGTGATCAATATCGAATTCATGGACTAAGTGGGTTACTAATTCACGATTAACAATGTTGCCCTTCACAAAATGATAACGAGGGTTATCTTTGATATCATCAAGATTATGAATATTACCTGCATAAGTTAACAGGTCTAAATTTACTAAAACATCATCCGGATGTTCCTTCAACATATAGTGAATAAAGTTACTACCGATAAATCCGGCTCCACCGGTTACTAAGATATTCATCCTTAATTTTCCTCCCCATACGTGAAGTTCATTTCCGCATCCTTAAATGATGGATGGTGTTGATCCTTTTCAGAGAGAATTAAATGTTCCTTTGGCATTGGCCAATCAATATTCAAATCAGGATCATCAAAAGCAATTCCTCGGTCAGCATCTGGAGCATAGTATCCATCGACCTTGTAAGCAACATTAACATTTGGTGTTAAGGTAACAAAACCGTGAGCAAAACCTTTAGGAACCAATAATTGGCGATGATTATATTCGCTCAAAATAAATCCTTGCCATTGACCATAAGCCGGAGAGCCCTTTCGAATATCCACAATCACATCATAAATTGCACCAGTTACAGCCCTCAATAATTTAGTTTGGCAATATGGCGCTAATTGGTAATGTAAGCCCCGTAAAACACCTGGTTCAACGGATAAAGATTGATTATCCTGAGTGAATTCAATATTAATTCCTGCGTCTTCGAATTTATTCTTTGTATAAGTTTCGGTGAAGAATCCCCGATGATCACCAAAGACATCGGTTTCTACAATTTTAGCGTCAGGTAATTTAGTATCAATAACTTTTAATGACATCCTATAATTCTCCCCTTTAATTTTGCTCTGCTAACCGTAACAAATATTGACCATAATCATTTTTCTTTAACGGTTGTGCTAATTTAACTAATTGGTCACGATCAATATATCCCATTCGGTAGGCAATTTCTTCAATTGATGCAACCTTAAGATTTTCTCGCTTCTCAATTGTTGAAATAAAGTTAGCAGCCTCAAGCATTGCATCGTGGGTCCCGGTATCAAGCCATGCAAAACCACGACCCATTAATTTAACATCAAGATGACCTGCCTTTAAATATTCATTATTGACATCCGTGATTTCTAATTCACCACGAGCAGATGGTTGAATATTTTTAGCAATGTCAACAACATTATTATCATAAAAATATAAACCAGTAATTGCATAATTACTCTTTGGTTGTTTTGGCTTTTCTTCGATAGAAAGGGCATGTTTATTTTGATCAAATTCAACAACCCCAAACCGTTCAGGATCATTAACATGATAACCAAAAACAGTAGCTCCCTCATCTTTTTGAGCTGCAGATTGTAATAATTGTGAAAGTCCGGAACCATAGAAAATATTATCACCTAAAATAAGGCACACACTATCATTTCCAATGAAGTCCTTACCTAGGATAAAAGCCTCTGCCAAACCGTTCGGGTGTTCTTGAACTTTGTAAGAAAAGTTCATTCCGAGATCATAGCCATCCCCCAATAAATTTTGAAAAAGTGGCATGTAGTCAGGTGTAGAAATAACTAATACATCCTGAATTCCAGCTAACATTAACGTTGATAGTGGGTAGTAAACCATTGGTTTATCATAAACCGGGATTAATTGTTTTGAAATACCACGGGTAATAGGATACAAACGTGTCCCTGAACCACCCGCAAGAATGATACCTTTCATCGGTAAAAAGCCTCCAAGAATCTAAATAATTCACAAATATTTTACCACATATGCTTACAATTTGGTTTTTAAAAAATGTAGACAAGCCCTTAATGCCCGAGTTCTACTCATTTCTTCAGATTGATAAACAG
>NZ_JACJKU010000107.1 GCF_016901675.1 Limosilactobacillus coleohominis | reverse complement strand
GAAACAAGAAAATTTGGCGTCAATTCCCGAAACTTGTATTCACTTTGGTTACCGTTCTCCTGGTTCGGTTTATCAATGGGAATGCCTTTATAATAAGCGAGGGCCGCAGACCCTTTTAGGGTTACGCCAAGGAAGGAAATCTAAGCATGGTGAACCATCACGACAAGAGCCAAGAAGAACAGCTTCGTCAGCTTCAAAACAGAATTAAGCCCTACAAGGAGAAAACTTATTGTTAAAGATACAACTCGACGCCTCAAAAAAATTGGCAGCCTTGAGGAAGCATCCAAACAAGAACTCGCGGAAGTAATCTATGAGCTCACGGCAAAGTACCGGTTAAAGGACCTGATTGATGCGCTTCCGATTTCGATGTCGACTTATCAATATTGGCAGGTCAAGTTTGAACATCCTGATGAGGACGAAGAAGAACTCAAATCAGTAATCAAAGGACTCTTTAACTACTATGAAGTCGAATACGGGGTGCGCCGGTTAAGTTCACAAGTTCGCGATTATTACCGGTTAATTGGTAAACAAGTTCCTAACCATAAACGTATTCAGCGTTTAATGCATGAAATGGGACTCAAGTGTACTAAATATAATCAACGAGTTCGTAAGTACGACTCATCTAAAAGCCCTAATGGTAAGAAAGATAAGAATAAGCTCAATCGTCGCTTTATGAGTGATCGGAAGTACCAGAAAATGGTCTGTGATATTACCGAATTCAAGGCGAGAAATGGAAAGAAAATCTATTTGGAAATCATCAAAGATATGGCAACTAAACAAGTCCTTAATTGGGCAATCAGTGAACATCCAAACCTGCGGTTTGCTTTAACACCACTATAAGAATTACTTAAACAACTACCACAAACTGGCTATCAACTCACTTTACATACTGATCAAGGATGGCATTACCAACATCGTGCTTGGCGCAAACTGTTACGCAAAGGAAAGATCAGACAAAGTATGTCCCATCGGGCAACATGCTTAGATAACGCCGCTTGCGAAACAGTCTTTAGTAAATTGAAAGCGGAAATCGGTGCCGATACACGTTATCGTAATCAAGATGAATTAAAACAAGCGGTTGAAGAGTGGCTTCACTTCTGTAATGAACGACGCATTCAAACAAAACAAGGAAACCAAACACCGCTTCAGTATGAGCAGTATCTAGTTGCCTAGAAAAATATTTATTCAATTATTAAGCCAGAATATTCAACTTCCAACTTTTTGGGTACACGTCACTACGCCCCTTATTTATTTCAAGATAAAGTTGCTTTACTTCGCATCAAAGAATAATTCGTCATCCTTGTGCTTTTCACCGAATAAGGTCCGGTCCATAACTCGCAGTTCATCAACCCGGTTACCATGACCTAAGACTTGTTTGTCATCCTCGCGAATCCCATTCAAATATTCTGAATCAGATAACTTGCGTGCATAGTTCAACAATACATTGGTCATTTGATCGTATACCGGTTGCTTATCCTTGTCATTTTCAGCCATCTTACCTAAGAAAGTAATGAACGCCTTATCCATATCAATCCAGGCATTGAAAGTTTCAGAAGGCTTCTTATCACCAACAAAGGCAACCATGTAGTTCTTGTAGTAATCCACAGCATAGTAGTCTTCACTAGTTGGCTTAACCAAGGAGTTATTTTCAATAAACATCATGCAACCAGCACCATACAAGTAAGTCATGATGCCGGCACCCCATTGAGCAGCTTGACCTTCTGTAATGGGATTTTCAGCGTTGACCTCACTATACCGTTCAAATAGTAACAGTGCCGCAATCATAAAATCATCTGCTGCCCAAGATGTTTTAATATCCATCGTGTGGTTGCTGTCTTCACCAGCAGTTGGCATCCCAGCAAATTGAACCATTGCACGGTTACCAAAATAGAGTGGACTATAACTCAAACTAATTGCATTGTTAAATTGCTTCAAAGCTTCTGTGAAATTCCCAGTTGAAGCAAGCTTAACCCCTTTTTGATTGTATTCTTGTGCAGTTGATGCATTGTGTTTTGCCATTTTAGCTTCCCCATTTCATTAGTGAATAATATTAGCGACGAGAGTAGCCAGCTCCCTGCTATATTTTTGTTTTAGCATTCTCAATCGCAAAGTGCAAAATGGTAATCAGCGCTTTACAATCATGACATTGCCGTCTTCTTGGTTGCCATAGACGAGGTAGTGTCCATCCAATTTAATCTCATGAGCATCCTTGCCAATTGGAATTCCTTTAACTACATACTGACCAGTTGGCAATTCCCCGACTTGATCAAATAATTCTGGAACCGGGTCAATATCAGTCACATTGAAACTCCCCATCGACTCCACCATTACTGAACTTTAAGTCGTTACCATCAACCTGGCTAATTACCACTTGGCCAGTCGTAGTTACCTGGTATACCTGTTGCATCATATTCATGACCTCCATGAAAACATTTACATATGTCTACTAAATTTTAGCTAATTTACACCAAATATGTCAATATTTTATAAATTTTACTTTGCCTTTTTATGGATCCTCTTGTAAAATAGTACAAGTCTCAGCACGAATGGAGAATTTGAATATGATTGGAATTATTGCTAATGCCCTTGCGGTTGTTGTTGGAACAGCAATTGGGGTGGTCGTAAAGCACTTCTTAACTGACCGATATAAAGAAGCACTGTGGATGGTCTTGGGATTTGCAGCGTTAGGTGTTGGCACACAAACTATAGTGTCAAACCTTCCCAAGAGTCATTACCCAATCCTCTTTATTATCAGTATGGCCATTGGTTTTCCAATTGGTACTTATTTACGACTTGATGACCGTTCTAACAGTTGGTTAAATTATCACTTTACAACCAAAGTTGGAGAAGGAATCGCAACCGCCAGTTTTCTTGACTGTATTGGTGCCTTAGCAATTCTCGGTCCGGTATATGCTGCTACCAGCGGCAACCAGACCATGTTGTTTACTAATGCCATGTTCACCCTAGTATGTGCCATTATTTTTGGTGCTGGTTTCGGTTGGGGAATGTTATTAGAAACTCCCATCATCTTCATCTGGCTATTCTTAATCTACCTAATTGCGAAATTCCTATCAGCGAGCTTTTTCTCACCAATCTTTATCACTGAGGAATCTATTGTAGGTGGATTTTTGATCATCGCTGCGGGATTCTCTCTACTGAAAATCCGGCAGTTTAAGACCGTCGATATGCTCCCGGCCTTATTGGTACCAGTATTATTCTTTATTGTGTTAGACATAATTCAAACTACTCACTAACAACAAATGTGATCTAGAGCCTGCTTTGCAGGT
The DNA here is from genome assembly GCF_016901675.1 of Limosilactobacillus coleohominis. Classification (GTDB taxonomy): domain Bacteria; phylum Bacillota; class Bacilli; order Lactobacillales; family Lactobacillaceae; genus Limosilactobacillus; species Limosilactobacillus intestinavium. The sequence goes on along the minus strand of NZ_JACJKU010000107.1, from coordinate 272 downwards.
TCTTTTTTTGTGAGTTCATGTAGTAATCGCAACACTTCATGAATCTCTTCTAGAGAGTATTGAGCGACAGTCATCTCAGAAATTAATGCACGCTCATTACCGTTAATCATTGCTTGTTCTATGTTCATATTCTCATCTCCCATCCATTTATAGACAAAAAAACGGGGCTGTGACATAAGTCCCTAAAATGAAAAGATCCATTCGGAATTTGGTTAAATTTATGAATGGATCTTTTTGATAAATAAAATATTTTGAGAAAATGGATGGCCTAT
>NZ_JACJKU010000106.1 GCF_016901675.1 Limosilactobacillus coleohominis | reverse complement strand
CCTTAATTGTTTAGGGTGACGACCTTAACTAATGCTTTTTCGCTATACATTAATTATGTGTCTAAATCCCTGCATTAACAATTAAGGAGGTCACTTCATATTATCTCCCTTTATTATTAGATCACTTTTTACTGGTATACTTAAAGCTGAAAGTTTTAATATTGGGAGGCACAATCATGAGTAATCATCAACGCTTAATTTCATTTGATGGGACCATGAATTTTCGAGATCTAGGTGGATATCAAAATACTGATGGTCAAACAGTAAAGTGGCAAAAAATATACCGTTCCGATTCCCTAATTAATTTATCTGCAAACGATCTGAAAAAGTTTAAGAATCTAAAGATTACTGTCGATTGCGACTTACGATCTGATTATGAACAACAAATGGCCCCCGACCGTATTGATGATGATATAAAATATGTAGATGCGCATATTTATCCAGATGAAGGCGATATTGATAAAGAAGTTCACCCTATGAATCCAATTCCTCAAGGTGATATGCTTGCTGGAATCTACCAACATGTAATTTTAAATGTTCATAGCCAGCAAATGTTTAAACGCGTTTTAGCAGAACTTTTAGTTCTCCCAACAGATCAAGCTTTGGTCTTTCATTGCAGCGCTGGGAAGGACCGTACTGGTATGGCTTCTGCCATTATTCTTTCCTTATTAGGCGTAGACGACGAAACAATCATCCGTGACTATCTACTAACCAATCAATTATATGACTTTGCCAATGAACATCAGCTTCCTACTGACAATGATATGGGGAACTTTGTCGCTCAAATGAATCTAACTAAGGGAGATGGTCCCGTTATGAGAACTTTTCTAGACACTATTCAAGATGGCTGGGGATCCATAACATCGTTTGCTGAAGAGCAACTTGGTATTACAAAACATGAAATTCAACTACTAAGGCAAAAATACCTAGATAATTAATAAAGGTCTCGAGACTTAAGTTAAACTACAGTATTAAATAATGAGCAGTATAACAATAGGACCTAGCACTCGTTAAAACGAATGCTAGGTCCTATTGTTACTTAAAATGTTTTCTGCCACTCCTTCTTGATCAATCAGTGCTAGGTAATAACCAGAAAATTATCAAACCAAATAAAAATAATACACTTAGAGAAGCAACACCAACAGTTGACTCATTAGTCCATTGCGTCACAACGCCAACAATTAATGGACCAAGAATTGCAGAAAATTTCCCTAAAATATTATAAAAACCAAAAAACTCACTGTTTGAATCTTTCGGTACTAGTTGACCAAAGTAAGATCGACTAAGTGCTTGGAGACCACCCTGACTCGTTCCAATGAGGATTGCAAGTAGCCAAAAGTCAAATATCGTTTTAAGACGCAGTGCATAGATGCAGATAAATAAGTAAATCACTATGCCAATGATAATTGCCTTTTTAGTAGAAAGTCTACGCGCTAACCAGCCATATAAAACAGAAAATGGGAATGCTATCAATTGAACTACTAAGAGTACCAACATTAATTTTGTGGTATTAACTCCCAAGTCTTTTCCAATTGAAGTTGCCGTCGTAAACTGTCACGAACCGGATTTTCAGCACTTGGAACATGGTATCTTTGACGTCCATGACGCAGTAATGGCCAGCCAAAAATGCCCCACCAGATAGCGGCAATCCAAAAACTAAACTTTGCAATTCCATAAGATGATAACAAACCACCAAACCCATTACTAAGTTGTGCTGTTAAAAAAACTATAAAGGCTATCACACCACCTAAATACCCCATTCCATATCCAGTTGATGAAACCATATCCATTTGTAAATCATCCGCAACATCTGTTAGAAAACTATCATAAAAAAGGTTCCCGCCTGAATAGCCAATAATGGATAAGATAAATATTACTAATAACAATTTCCACATATTGGTGGGAACTAATGTTAATCCAACAGTTAAAATAATTGATGACCACGCAAATAAGTTTAGCCACTTACGCTTGGCTTGTGGATAATCTGCTAATGCTCCCAACAGAGGAGCTAATAATGATACTACTAATGTACCGAAGCTGTTGGCATATCCCCAATAAGCAGTTGAATCAGCGTCCGAAATTCCCGCGTGTTGAGCAACCGCTTTAAAATAAACTGGCAAAACAGCAGTTACAACTAAAATACCGTAACCGGAGTTGGCCCAATCATAAAAAATCCACTGCCATTGTTGTTTCGTTAATTTCACTAATTTTTGCACCTCATTCTTTAATCACTCCTGGAATAATTCGACCCGCTGTCGCAGTTGGATATGTTAATCCCAATAGTTTGGCAAATGTTGGTCCCTCATCAACAAGCCGTGCCCCATCTATAGTCTGACCTTTGTTAATATCCGGACCAGCGAAAACAGCAGTTGTATAATAGTCGGGTTTGTCAGGACCATATCCATGAACTCCACGGTAGCGATCATGGGTACCTAAACTTTGTGGGTCGACATCTTCAACAACTGCAGGACGGTTAACCTCGTCAGTGAAGTAATAACCAGCTTTTGCTTCTACTAAGAATGTACAACGAGGATCTGCTCCCCGAGAGATAGCTTCTTCATTATCGTAAATCCGTTCTACACCCTCAACTCCAGCAATGATCTGTTTAAGGGCTCCTAAATTAACGTTGCCTCTTGTATAAATATATGTTTCTCCATCACACGTTTTTGCAGTTACCTGCCAATTATTGTGATACGTAGTTTTCCCTGAAATTGGCGTTAACCATCCGTGTTCAGCAAATAACATGTTTAAGTGAATCATCTTTTGGACAGTAATTTGATAATGATCACCTAGGACTACAAAATTCGTGTTCTCAAAAATTCCTGCATCTTTACTTGCCTGGATAATGTCAGCAACTCGTCCATCAAGTCTTTTTAACGCATCCTGAGCTTCTTGAGATTGAGCACCATAGCGATGACGCATACTATCCATATCTACTAAGTGAATTAATGTTAAATTGGGCCGCTTTCTTTTAATCGTATCTACGGCACATGCTGTTACGAAATCGTCTAACCATGGTTGCTTAATACCTCGTCTTAATTTCCCATACTTATGATTTAAATACATTAAGAAAAGCGGCGAACTAGCCTTTAAAGAAACCAACACTTGATTAGTCCAAATCCGGTTAGGAAAAATTTCAGCCAGATTGTAAGTAATTTTACTGCCGGCAGTAACTGGCCATAGAAAGGCCGCTGTCGTCATCCCAGCTTGGCGAGCAACATCATATAATGGCGTTGACTTAATATCCTTATGGTACCAATACCAGTCCGGAGACTGTCGTCGTGGCTGAAGTTTTGTATTATTCACAATCCCATGGGTAACTGGATATTGTCCAGTAATGATTGAAGTATGGGAAGGATAAGTTAATGTTGGAAAAATTCCCCGAACTCGTTTTACCCAAGTTCCCCGTCTTATTAGTTGGTCCAAATGAGGTACTAAATTTCGTAACTCATTGAGGTCACGAAAGCCCATTGCATCTAATGAAATAACTATTAAGTGTTTTTTAGTCATCAGTTCATCTGCTTTCTTTAAATAACTATTGATTATTCTAACGTAAAATAATAAGGGGCTGTGACATAAGTCCCTAAAATGAAAAGATCCATTCGGAATTTGGTTAAATTTATGAATGGATCTTTTTGATAAATAAAATATTTTGAGAAAATGGATGGCCT
>NZ_JACJKU010000105.1 GCF_016901675.1 Limosilactobacillus coleohominis | reverse complement strand
TTGTAGGCAATCCCAACCACATGGGCAACTTGTTCAGGGGACCACTTCTGGACTTGAATCTTTTCCTCGACCAAGTGTTTAAGGTTTTTAGTGAGCGAAGACTTCCGCCTCCGTTGACTAACCTTTTATTCAAAGTCAGTTTGCGCTAGCTCAGCCTGGTACTTACTATTTAGCCGGTGAAGTTCGTTAAAGATGGTGGTCTTACTAAAGCCTAAGTAGTTAGCGATTTATCGCAAGGAACGTCCTTCATTATGAAGCGTTTCAATGACAACACGGTTCTGGAATGATAAAATGGTGTTGCCCATTAAGGTCCTTCTTTCTAATGGAATGTTGTGGTAACACCATTAAAGACCTTGATGGGTTTTTCTGTCCACTTGAACGTTCAACTTAAATTTTACAATCTGCCAAGTATTAAAGCGCAGATAAATCATTCAACTTTTTTAAAGCAGCGCAAGAATTTACGGGAGACAATGGGCAATATCTAATTAATATCCAGCGTGATGATACGACAGTTGACACGATCAACCTAATGGTAATTGATCATACTAACATTGCTGGTGGAACATCAGTCTATGAGGTTGTTTATCAAATACAGCTAGGTCGTCGTCAAGAGATGGACAATGACCGGCGAGGCGATGTTACTTTGCTGATTAACTGGTTGTCAGTTATTCATATTGAGTTAAAGACTCCTAAGCGTTCTTATTTGCAAGCCTTCAATCAAATTCAGAAGTATATTACTGAGCAAAAATTCAATGGAATCTTATCGAATATTCAAATGTTTGTCGTTACGAATGGTACGGATACCAAGTATGTGGCTGCTGATCAACACCTGCGGGAAAAATTCCTTAGTGGTTGGGTCGATAAGGACAATAATCCAGTGCGTAATTACTTGGACTTCGCTAAAGACGTGCTATCAATTTCAGCAGCACACCACATGGTTGCTGACAACTCAGTCCTGGACAGTAAGCAGAGGCACATAATTTTATTGCGTCCTTATCAGGTTCATGCAATTGAAGCCGTTTTAAAAGCGTCATCTGGTGATACTCCAACGTCAGGATATATCTGGTATACAACCGGTTCTGGGAAGACATTGACCTCGTACCGAGTAGCACATAACTTACTTACCATACCATCATTGGATAAAGTGATCTTCCTAATTGATCGGAAAGACTTAGATAATCAAACCACTCAAGCCTTTCAATCATACGCTAACAATGACTCAATTGATGTTAACTAAACTGAAAGCACCATCAATCTAGCCAAGAAGCTAACCAGTGGTGAAAGAACGGTATTGGTGACCACACGACAGAAACTGCAGACGCTATTCAAATGGCAGGGTGAGGACCGTAATGATGCCATGTTTAAGCGATTGAAAAATCTTAGGCTCGCTTTCATTGTCGATGAATGTCACCGAACGATTTCCCCGACGAGCAAGATGGAAATTGATAAGTCCTTTAACAAACAACCACTTTGGTACGGCTTCACTAGGACCCCAATCTTCCCACAGAATAGTCGTAAAGAAAATGGTAAAGCAGCACGGACCACAGAGCAACAATACGGAAAATGCCTGCATAGTTACACCATTAAGGATGCTATTCAGGATCATGCGGTTTTGGGCTTTCAGATTAATGATATGCAAAATATCTATCAAGACAGTGATGATGAAAATAATAAGGATAAGCTCAATGCACAATACATTAGTGATGCCCATATGCAGGCCGTAGCTAATAATATTCTCAAATTGTCTTATCGAACTTTAGGTATTCGGAATATTAATAACCGTGGTTATACTTATTCAGGTATTCTCACCACAAGTCCTGCTAATAAGTGGCCAATTGACCAGAATAAGCGGTACTACAAGTTGTTCAAGGCAATTAAAAACGGTGAAAATTCTATTGAAGTTCCTAAGCGGATTAAGGAAATTTTACCTGATTTCCCTAAGGTTGCAATTACCTTCTCAGTTACCCAAAATGATGAGGATTCACTCGGTGACCAAGAGTTTATGAAGGAAGCAATTCATGATTATAACGAAGAGTATGGAACAAGCTTTAGCCTGGATGAAGTTAGTGCCTACAATAAAAACATCAATGGTCGTTTAGCATGGAAGAATGACGCATTTAAGCCACAAAGTGAACGTCTAAATTTGGTCATTGTTATTGACCGTTTGCTGACGGACTTTGACTCCTAGTATCTTTCAACGCTCTTTGTTGATCGACCACCGATGAATCCACAGAACATTATTCAGTCGTTCTCGCGGACCAACCGTATTTTTGATCAGGACAAGAAATATGGCAATATCATTACATGCCAATTCCCGAAGACGTTCAGCAAAGAGATTGATAATGCGTTAACTCTCTACTCAAAGGAAGGTATTGGCGAAGTTCTGGCCCCGTCATGGCATGAATCAAAGCAGAAATTTGACGTGACATATCACGGTATAAGTGATTATGTACTCTCTAATAGTCCCGAGCTCATAACAGATCCAAGTACACCGATTGAACAAAAGAAGTATTTTGTTAAGCAGTACCAGAAGTTTGATAAGGCTTTTGCCGCAGCTCAAACCTATGATGAATTTGATAATGTTGATCCAGTACAGGACTATCATTTAACTTCTGAAACGCTTGATGCAATGCAGGGTACATACGAAACCCTGATTGAACAAATAAAACAAGAAAAAGACGATGACGATGAACCTACTGAATACGAACTAGAATCAGTAATTGATAAGTAGGTCAATTATCAATATATTTTGTCATTGATCCAAGCCTATGTTCCTGACGGAGGTGAGCTACTACCAACAGTAGATCAGCAAGAAGCTAGGGAATTGAGAGTTATATTGATGACTTAGGTAGGACGAATAAACCATTAGCAACCATTGTTAGTCAGTTGTGGGATAAAATTAAACAACATCCCGAAAATTATGCCGGTCAGCAGGTTGACAAGCTTTTAAATAAGATGATTGATCAAGCTTATAACCAGGAATTAATCGCCTTTACCGATAAATATCATGTTAGTTTAGATGACTTGAAATTCGTCATTAAGTATTATGATGTTCATGCTTCAAAACAGGCTGGAGTTAACCGAATGTTGACTCGTGATGCCTTTAAGAGGTTCAGGTAAGCCAACGCTGATTCAGAATTGAAACGAATGATGGACTGGAAGGAACAAGTACGAGCACAGTTAGGGGACTTGTACGTAAACCACATTGCGCCATTGTTTGATAGTTGATACTATTTGATATATGCGAAGAACTGATTCAAAAGAAAACAGTTATAAGCTATTAGTGCCAAAAGGAGATGTATATTTTTCCAGCATTCTTATCAAAAAATATGGATTGGTCCTTTTTTGGTCCTTGCATCAATAAAATCATACTGCCGCAAGGGATAGAGACACTTCGTATATTTTCGTGCCCAACACCCAGAATAACATTAGTATCAATTACGCAACTGGAGCGGTAACACAAAGGTAGCTTTAAACCATCTAGCATCAACGTAAAAAGCGTCGGTGCTAGATTTTTGCCATAATACTTATAATGAATAGATGTTTATTATAAATAAGTATTTTAAATTAATCTCTGGATGTTTCATAATAATAACCAAAGGAAGTATGAAATACATTTACCATCCGATTTAATTTGGGTCGCTAAAATGCCGGTATCAGAAAAACGAATACTAATATGACAATTTAGTAATAAACTCTTCCTAAACAGCATGCTAGACTTTACTACAAGGCAGATTGCAAGAAATAAGTTAACAATTATCATGTAAGTTTCTAAAAAAGACTTCAATTGGTGTTTGCCAATTTAAACATTTCATTGGTCTCGAATTAAGCCACCA
>NZ_JACJKU010000104.1 GCF_016901675.1 Limosilactobacillus coleohominis | reverse complement strand
GCCTTTGTTGTGCGTCTTCTACTTTACTCATATCATCACCTATAATGCAGCAATTTTTTGAACTAATTGATAAAATTTTGCAAACACTTCATCATCATTTGCTTGATCGTATCCCTTTTCCAATAATTCAGGATGTTGGCGACTAACTTTGGCAAACTCTTGAATGATTGCGTACCTACCGTCCGGACTAAGAGCATTAAGGTAGTCAATATAACGTTGAATGAAATCCTTATCCAAAAATAATGAATTGTTTTGGGCAGTTAATGTCGTTAACAGCTGAACCTTATCTGCTTCGGACTGACTATTAAACTGCTCTAATATTTCGGTGATAGGTTTATTTACCAAATCATTAGCTGTTATCTGTTGACCATGGTGCAAAACGTACTCTGCAAATGCAACGCCAACTTCACTCCCTAAATCACCACTAAATATATCAGCCATTAATTGCTGCTGGGTATTTGCAGGTAAAAGCAATAATTGACGAAGATTTTGAGATACTCGTTGCCATGATCGAGGAGTTGGACACAAATCATCTGACTTAGGACCTGTTAAATAACTTTCATGGGTCATGAGGTATTTTTGCACTAATGGGTCAATATTACTTTTTCCATTCTTATCAGTTTGTTTGGCCCATAACAACCAATCTTTTAGCGAAGCTTGCATCACTAATCGAACAGTTCGATCTTTAATCGCTGCATCCGCTGGAGTAACAGCATAATTAGTTTCAGCAAACCCTCCCATTGAATCGTCTGGATTTTCTGCTAATACAATATGAACCTGGTTTGGCAAATGTAAACTATTTACTTGCCGCTGTAGGACTAGATTCATTAGCTCACTTTGGACAGCCGCAGTACCACGGTTAAACTCGTCTAAAAACCAGATAATTGGTTGATCTGGATATGCTTCAGCCTGTTGAATAATTTGAATTAAAGTTTCTGAATAACCATATTTGACATTTGCTAGTTCTCCATATTGAGTTGTCTGAATAAATGCCTCATCTCGCAACGGTGGCACTGGTATTGCTAAATCCCCTTTTTCTGCCAAACTAACCACCGTGGTGAACAAGCGTGCATGTAATTCTTTTGCAATTTCTGCCACTAAAGCAGATTTTCCAATCCCAGCATCTCCTACAATATTTGGCACATTTCCTGCAGCAATTACAATTTTAACTGCTCGTTTCATATTCTGATAAGTTAAAGACACTGGCTACATCTCCCATCCATGGTTTTCTTCATCGGCATCACGCTTCAACATTTTAGAGACGTACGGGTTTTGAGCAACATAAAAACGTAGTGGTGCTTGATAATTTGCTCCAGCAGGATTAATACCAATCCGCAAACTGGTTGCGATGTTTTGAGGCTTTGTTTTGGAAGTAATATCAATAGATAACAGTGCATCACTCATTGATTGCCCATCCATTTGACGACTTTGAATTCCTAACGCTTGCATCAATTTTCCCGGGCCATTGGATATATTGACGCCTTGAACTCCACGATTTTTAATCATTTGTTGAACATTAATGGTTGGTTCTATTGCACGAATTAAAATCCCTTGGGGCTCACCTGCTTTTTGAACAACAACATCAAAGCAATAGTGAGAACGAATTTGATAGATGTAAACATCGCCTGGATTACCATAGAGGGATTCGGTGTAATGTGTCCGTCGGCCACCATATGCATGAGACGCTGAATCATCCTCTCCAAGATAGGCTTCAGTTTCCACAATTAGTCCACCAACTTTACCATTTGGCCCCTGATATGTCAGCGTTCGTCCCAGTAAATCTTGAGCAATTTCAGGAGTTGGACGGCCTGTAAAGAAGTGCTGATAAGTATTTGTTTTCATAGCTATTTACTCCTTCTTGTATGTATCCTATCATTGATTAAGAGGTGATTAAACGTGGAAATTAAAACTGAGCGAATTTATACCAAACCAGCCGACTTAGACGGTTATCGCATCTTAGTTGACCGTCTTTGGCCCCGTGGTATTTCAAAAGTTAATGCTCATCTGGATCAATGGTTGAAGGAGGTCGGTCCAACAAATGATTTGAGAAAGTGGTTCAATCATGACGTTGATAAATATCCAGAGTTTAAACTACGTTATATCAATGAGTTAAAAGATAATCCTGCCTTTCACCAATTAAAAGCGACCGTTGATGAACAGCTAAAAACACAAAATGTCATCTTACTGTATAGTGCTAAGGACACTGAGCATAACCAAGCAATCGTTCTGAAAGAATTATTAACTAAATAGAGTTATTAAAAGGGCGTGACTACAAAGTAGCTGATAACTTTGTGATCGCGCCTGCTCTATTTTGGATTAGATAATTTTACAATTCTTTTTGATATTGTGAAAAAATTTGTCGGCCACGTTCTAATAACTCTGGAGAAACTTCAGCAGTCAAAAAGCGTTGGCAAGGCACCTCACTATGTCGATTTTTAAACGCCATTGGTTCTGCTGACACTATCATGACCATCATATTATTCTCAGTTAATAACAATTGGCCTGGCTGACGATATTTCCCTTTGGTATGCTTTCCGGTTCTCCATGTGTGAATTTTTGCTTTGCCATCAGCACCCATTTTTAATGCATAACCACCGGAATTATCATTTACTACGGGAATACCATAAAATTTTTTCACTTCATACTGGTCTTTTTTACTCATTATGCAATTACCGTTGCTGGACACAATGCACTTAATAATTGAAAGAAAAAGCCTTCCCGCAGAGCATCTGCCCATGTTCCTTTATGTAATTTTTCACCATTTATGATCATTGAAAGCATAGCTTTGGTTAATCTTGCATTATCGGCCAGCATTACCTCACCCATTGTTTCATGATCAACTTTGGGAACGATCTCTGCTGAACGTAATGTTTGACAATAATGCGGATCATAATCTTCAGAGTTCTTAAATTCATTAGCAAACTCTTTCATTTGATCATCATAAATAGGGTCATTAGGTCGATCTTTAGAATCTGCTGATGTCCATTCAGTCTTATGATCGATCATTTGACGGAAATAAGATAAAAATGCAGCGTAATTCATATAATCACCTTCACCTATTATTATAACCGGTCTAGATCAATCCAACACAATTATCTTCAGATTTTTAAGCTTTAAGTGTTATCATCAATTTATAAACTCTTTTTTAAAGAAGGATGTCATTATGGAAAAAATTATTACTGCCGAAAAAATGCGTGAACTTGACTCTCACACTATTAATGAAGTGGGAATCCCTTCGCTTGTTCTAATGGAACGGGCCGCTTTGGCAGTACGAGACGAGATTATTACTGCATTTCCTATCAATCAAGCTAACATCATTATCGTTGCAGGAAGCGGCAATAACGGGGGTGATGGATTAGCAATTGCTCGTCTCTTAAAGATTGCTGGTCTTCAGGTTAAGATCGTCAACGTCGGCAACCCAGCTCATACTTCTGAGGAACACCAAGTTCAAGAAAAAATTTGTCGATACTATCACATCCCAGAAACCACAGATTTAACAGCATTACAAGATGCCTCTTTGATTGTCGATGCAATTTTTGGTATCGGAATTGATCGTGAAATTAAAGGACATTACGTAGATGTAATCCATGCTATAAATGATGTTGAGGCGCCAGTAGTTGCTGTTGATGTTCCTTCAGGAATTAATACTGACACTGGTGAAGTAATGGGAGTAGCTGTGCAGGCAGATACCACTGTGACCTTCGCCTATAATAAATTAGGCTTAACCAAGGACGCTGGTCAAAAACACGCTGGCAGGGTTGTCATTGCAAATGATATGGGCACCTATGATATGTAGTTATTAGAAAGTCTCTTTAAATAACCCGAAATGTCAATTTAAATTAGAAAAATGTTGAAAGCTGTTCATCTGTGACGTGACTTAGGAATACTTCAAGTGGTGTGCGGTAGTGAAGTGACTTCCGTGGAATAG
>NZ_JACJKU010000103.1 GCF_016901675.1 Limosilactobacillus coleohominis | reverse complement strand
GGACTTAAACTCACGGCCACTTAAATGTCTCAACTGGCGATCACCCATTGAAGTCTTTATGCGAAAAATGTTTCGATGAAGTGTTCAATTTATTTATTGCAATCTGCCTGATACTAAAAATAATGCTTAAATTCAAATTATAACTCTAAGTCGTTACCTTGATGGGATAACGGCTTTTTAGTTTGAGCTTTTTGTACAGAAACGATTCTTTGTTGCTTTTTCCGCTTAGTTTCAGCTTCCTTCTCCCTCTCTAGTTGTTGCCGATGGAGTTGAATCTGATGGATCCGTTTCCGTTCCCGTTCACTCTGCGTATTAGATAACCGCCAAGCAGGAATTCGTTTATTTGAACGCAATAATGAATCAAGCTGTTCATCATTTGCCATATGGATACTAAATGACATTGTTAACAATCCTCTTTCTATAAAGGTAATAATCAGCGGTTCCACATAAAATAATTAAACTAATTGCCACGAACACTTTCCACCACCCGGGAGTCAATGGAATAACTACTAATAAGCAAACCATTTCAAGACCAAACAGAACCAAAAGCTGCATGAAACTAGATAATATTCCTGTTATTTTATCAATACTCTGTTGACTAGTTTGCGCACTAATCTTAGCACTCAAGCTCGCCTGCTGAGCATCCTCGCGATCCTGTTTGAATCGCTGATTAACGGTTGATTTAACCACTTCATCAATTGTTTTCCCAGTATCATTTTGGAATTGTTGATATACATCATTAGTAACCTCACTAGTATGATGAGTTATCCCATTCCGTATAGATAAAATAAGATTCCGCAAAGTCGGTACTAAGCGATTGTTTACTGTTTGTGTATAGTGTTCCAGATACTTACCTACTTGGTCTAAATCAGCAGCTTTAGCGACATATTCCTGGGTTTTCTGATCAAGATTTTGTTCACGCAAATTAATGTTAGTTTCAAGGCCATCCATTTTCTGCTCAAGGCTATCAACTCGATCAACTAAACCGTCCGCATAGCCAACAGCTTGAGCATCACTTACTGCTTTGAGTACATTATCGTTCTGGTCCTTCAATTTCTTTTGAACGTCTTGGTTGTTTTGATCGACTTTCTCGCTTAGGCTTTGTAGCTTGTCGGCTAACTCTCTTAGTTCCCCTGGCTTGACGTTGTTCCTGATTAAGTAGTCGAGTTTTTTGTTCAACTGCTTTTCGCTTTTCTTCATCAATGGCTTCTTTGAGTTGTTGTTCAGCAACTTCGTTAATTCGTCGTTGTTGTCTTGCTCTTGCCCTAGCATCTGCTGCCATGGTTTTGACTTTTTCGAGTCCGTCGTTTTCTCTTCGGTCATAATTTTGTTTCTCCTTTTCGTTTTCTTTCTTCCTATTAAAGTAACGTTCAATCTCACTCTTAGAGAATGATTGGCCTAGACCGCGGGTAGACTTAATTTCTCCGGTTTCTTTATCGATTCTTTGATAAAAGTCCCGCACTTTCATTTCTCTAGTTCCAGTCTTGGTACTGACTATTTGATGATATGTCCACGCCTTACCTTTTTGTCGTTCAGTAACCGTAATGCTATGTTGTTCAAGTTGCTTCAAAAAGTCTGTAATGTTATCAACCTTTGCCTTAATTTGGTTAATTAGCTCTTTCAACTGGTGTTGCCACTCAGATTTAGTCGTCAGATTATGTATGTCTTTACGCTCGGTTTGGTTATGTACTGGGTTGGTCCACTGACGACCAGTAATTCGCTGATAATTGGTTTTCATTTCACGGTCAAAATCTTTGCGGAGTTTGTTGATGTTAAAACGGTTAGTTGCAACTGTTTTTCCATTTGGTTTGATGGTATTCATCACGACATGGGCATGTAGTTTCCCGCCTTCACCGTCACTTTGGATTGCTATTACGGACTGACAATCGGCAAAGTGCTTACGAACATAATGCTGTACAAGTCGTAATGCTTGTTGTGATTGGGCTTTTAAGTCTGATGTGTCAAATTCCGTTGGGTCAAAAGAGATAATAATTGTTTGTGCCTGATAGCATCGTCTTGGATTATGAGCACGTTTTAATACTGTCCTAAATTGCCGTTCAAGGTAGGCACCATTTTGAGTTGCTGAAATTTTACCATCATTGTCATGCAACATTTTGATATTAAAGCCACTAGCAGCCAAAACACGTTTGGTGGTTTTCCGATACGAATGGGCTGGTTCATTGAAAACATACTTCAGACGATTGTAACTAGAATGGCAACTATGTGTTTGCAGGATAGACATGGGTACTTTCGTCCTTTTCTTTGAGTCCAACCTCAACCTTCAAGTCAGCAATTTTCTTTTTGAGAACTGATAGATACCGTGAATCTTCAAAAAGTCGTGATGAAATCCACTTCCACAAGTCTGTGTCCGTTAGGTCCTCATCTTCTTTAGCCACTGTATTCATCACTTTAGCTATTTGGTTAAGATTATTGCCCATTTGCGTTACCGACATCATGATAGCTTCTAGTTGTGATTGAATATCACTAAACTGGTTTTGTAATACAGATAATTGTGATGATGTTTTAGTATCTGTAATACCCATCACAGCTTGTGTTAACGGTAACCGTTCTTCATCAGATAATTTTGTCAGCAAAATTGAAATGTAGTCGGTATTACCCTTCTTCCATTCTTCCTCAGCTTTCTTTAGCATCATCTCATCCTTGATCATCTGGCGAACTGCCTTAGAATTGTTTTCTTCACCCAACAGCTTCTTTACTTTATCAAAATCAGCCATCTCATCTTCGTCTAAACGGCTCTGAATTAACTTATTGCGTAACGGCTTCATAGTGTATTTACCTCCTCATGTTTGCCGTCCCGGCAAAATAAATTTTCAAGCTTCGCGTGCTCGCGACAACGCTTGACTAAATTTATATAATTCGTCGAGTTAGTTCCTGCTTAGCATTAATTGGTCTATACCAATTCATTAATTATATTATATACTAAACAGTAACTAACTTGCAAGCAATTAAAAACGTATGATAACAAAAGTTTGTCATACATTTTATAGCTTGGCGGGGAGCCTGCACGCTCTCCCTGCACCCTATCGTTGTATCGTCTGCTCCATTCAAAACGGTGAGTACCTTGAGATTAACATTCAAGGTCACCTTTTGAGATTCCCCAGCCGATTTACTTATAACTTCACTATAAGTAACAACAGTGACCAAACTGACTGCTCCGTTTGGATTTCAGCATTTCTTTTTGTGGCAACAAACAGAAACAAAAAATGCCCCACTTATCAAATGACGATAAGTAGGACAACAGTCACTTACTTTTCAACAAAAGTAAGCAAAATTAATTTCAAACACACAAAAATATCACGTTAAAACGTTGATATATCAACCTATATGACCTCTTGCATTTTCTCCCAAACACACAGAACACAATCTTTAATTCTGTGTGTTTATTTGTGTGTTTGAAACAGTAATCCAGAACGTTTCAGAACCATTCACTTTACTTTTTAAGTATACAAAAAAGCCCACAGATTAAGCTTTTACGGCTTTTTTTGTAGGCTTCCGAATTCTACTGAATTCTATCTAGTGCTGACTAAAGGATTCGAACCTTCGACCTCATCATTACTAATGACGTGCTCTGCCAACTGAGCTAAGTCAGCATCAATCAACATTAATTAGTATATCAAAGTAGTCAAAAAAAGCAAGCACTTTTTTTCTTTTTTTCGAACTTACAAAAGAAGCCATGCAAATGGTGTCTCACCCACTCGCATGACTTTAGATTACTTATAATTTTACTTCACTGCTTTCTGATACTCATCGCACATCCGTAAAACACAGCGTTTCATTTCTTTAATATCCAGAACACTTTCTGCGAATTCTTTCCGTACCAATTCATCAGGTAGGTACTCATCATATTTATCAAAGACTGGGACTTCCTTTGGATATGGCAGATTGCAATAAATAAATTGAACACTTCATCGAAACATTTTTCGCATAAAGACTTCAATGGGTGATCGCCAGTTGAGACATTTAAGTGGCCGTGAGTTTAAGTCCC
>NZ_JACJKU010000102.1 GCF_016901675.1 Limosilactobacillus coleohominis | reverse complement strand
CCTTAATTGTTTAGGGTAACGACCTTAACTAATGCTTTTTCGCTATACATTAATTATGTGTCTAAATCCCTGCATTAACAATTAAGGAGGTCACTTCATATTATCTCCCCCTTTTTCGATTTGTTTCGTTAATTTTTGAATTCAAGATGATGATGGAGTATTGGGAAGAAATGTTGATCAGACCATCCAATGAGAAATCCTTGAGTAAGAATGTTATAGATGGTACCAAAACCAAATGAATACCAATGGCCCTTGATAATAAATACCAGAACAACAATGATGAGTGGTGAAACATTACTCATCCACTGAGAATAAACTGATGAGCCATGCATGAAACGGAAACGCAGAATATATGGCAGGTCGTCATTAGGATGCATAATAATATTTGCACGCTGGTATAGGGAAACTGCGGCCGCAACTCCAAATAAACCACCAATGTCGAGAATAATTCGCCAGCCAATGGCAAGTTGAGGAACACCTAAGGCAGTGAACATCCTTTCAAATCCGGCCAATAAGTAACTAAATGGGGTAATAAATAATAGATTACGGAGGAGCCGGAACCAATCAAAATGGCCTAGTAATGCGAGGTTAGTAAATGCAACAATAACTCCTTCAAGGAACAAAATATTACCTAGCGATATATGAATCCAGTGACTTAAACTTACAGCAGATGCGGTCCAGATAGCACTACCCATCTGAGTAGAAACCGTAAGAGCATTAAAAAAGGAATTGATAATAATTGAGATAGCTAAAAATAGGATTCGGCCGTTAATACTGTTGGCTTTTTCTTTTGAAATCATTGGGACCTCCCTGACTAATAGCGATGAAACACTAAGTGCCATGATACTATAATTCAGCTAAAGCGTGAATATATTTTTGCTGAAAAAATATGATAGAATTGACCATTGAAGATTCTCAATCGGGAAATAATGATAATTACTAATAAAGAAGGCGTGATTAATATTGAGTAGGCAAAAAGAGTTACCAGCTCGTTCTGCTGTACCAACAGAGTTGAAGTGGGATTTAACGTTATTGTACCCAGATGATCAAGCTATGAAGGATCAGTTGAAGCAAACAGTCAGTCAAGCGCATCAACTCCATCAATTAGCTGGTCATCTAGGTGATGATGGTGAAACTTTACTAAAAGCACTGCAAATGTCCAAGTCCATTGGAGAAGCGTTAGAGCGTGAATATGTTTATGCATTTTTGCGCCGGGATAGTGATACAACAGATGCACAGGCAACGGAATTATATGGCGTTGCGGAACAAAAAGCGACGGAGATTGAGACTGCTCTTTCGTTTATGGATCCTGAAATTGTTAAACTAGATCAAGAAAAACTGGATCAGTGGTTGCAAAGCGTGGATGGGTTAGGCGAATTCAAATTTGCTCTGCACCAAATCCGCCTGCAAAGGGGGCATGTACTCACTGTTGATGAGGAACAATTGTTAAGTCGCCTGAGCCGGTCATTAAGTAGTGCAGATACTATTTATAATACATTGAATGATGCCGATCTTCACTTTGGTAAAATCAAAGATGAAAATGGGGACACAGTGGAGTTAACTCACGGGAATCGGAGCCAATTTACCGAATCAACAAATCGTGAAGTCCGTAAAGCAGCAACGTTAGCTTATCAAAAACCATACCATGATTTACGGAATACTTTTGCTGCAACGTTAAATAGTTATATTGATAGTCGAAACTCCATTGCGACTCTTCGTCATTATAAGAGTGCACGACAGGCATCTTTGTCGGCCAATCAAATTGATGAACAGGTATACGATACGTTGGTAGCAACTGTTAATCAACATCTAGATTTAGCACATCGTTGGTATAGTATTAAGAAAAAAGCGCTCAAGTTAGAACCATTTTACCAATATGATATTGGAGTACCATTAGCTGGTAAGGACTTATTACGTACTACATTTGCAGAAGGTAAGCAAATGGTAATGGATGCGCTGCAAGTAATGGGTCCTGACTACATTGATGGTTTGAAAAAGGAATTTGATAATCGCTGGATTGATGCCGCGGAAAACCGTGGGAAACGATCAGGTGGTTACCAAATAGGTGTTTATCAGGCCAATCCATATATTCTATTAAATTGGACTGATAAACTTTATAGTACATTTGTTCTAGCTCATGAATCTGGGCATGCAATGCATAGTTGGTTTAGTCAGCACCATCAACCATCTGAATATGCGGATGCACCAATTTTCTTGGCTGAAGTAGCATCGACCTTTAATGAAAATATCCTGACAGAATATTTGTTAAATAAGTATCGTGATAATCGTGAATTACAAATTTTCATTTTGGAACAATCAATTAATGGGTTTATCGGGTCAATCTATCGCCAAACTCAATTTGCAGAATTTGAAGACACGGCATATCGTGAGCAACAGAAAGGTAGGACTTTAACTGCGGACTATTTAGATCAAATCAGCCATCAATTAGTTGAAAAATACTACGGTCCAAATGTTAAGCTCGTGGGAACAGATACACAAAGTTGGGCATATGTTCCACACTTCTATATGAACTACTATGTTTACCAATATGCAACTTCTTGGGCTATTGCTACAACACTTTCTGAACGAGTGTGGACAAAGCAACCAGGAGCTCTAGATCGTTATTTGGACTTCTTAAGTGCTGGAGGTTCAGCTGATCCAATTACGATTTTGAAACGAGCGGGAATAGATGTTACTAACGGGCAATATTTAAATGACTCACTAAAAGTGTTACAGAAGCGTTTAGACCAAATCGAAGGTTTACTGAATTTATAAAAATAAAAGCTGTTAGGGGGAGACTGACACCCTCTAACAGCTTTTTATTCAGACAATTTTACACCACGGTGTTCTACGCTTGTGGAGAATACAATTTGGGTACTTGTTTTACCGAAGCGACGTTGAATTTCATTAATAAAGTCATCTAAAGCACCAGTAGATGGGAAAACCACTTCCATAACTTCAGAATACTCACCAGTTACACAGTTACATTCAATCACGTTTGGAATTGATTGAACATATGGGTAGAATTCGCTTTTCTGGCTAGGTTCTAGTTGAACCATGATAAAGGCTTTAACATGGTAATCCAGCTTTTCTCGATTAATACTGGTGTGATAGCCAGTGATAATGCCAGTATCTTCCATTTTGCTAATTCTGGCCGCAATTGCTGGTGAAGAAATGTAACAAGCAGCGGACATTTCTTTGAGTGAAACACGAGCGTTGGCTTGTAACATATTTAAGATTTTTTTGTCGATTTGATCCATGGATAACCCTCTCATTCATAAATCTAGATAACTTAATATTATTAAGTAGCCTAATATAATACTGATTGTATGCTCCTTGGAGAGTTAAGTCAATTTAAGTGGATAAAACTGACTAATGATTGGGGATTGGTTAATTATAAACAGGTTGGATGTGGTAAAATAAGGTAGATAGTTGAGTGAATGGAGGATGTTGATTATGGATCAAGAATACGAAAATATTTTAGTGCCTGTTGATGGTTCTAAGCAAGCAGAAACTGCGCTTGAAAAAGCAGTTGTTTCTGCAAAGCGTAATAACGCACATATCGACGTACTAAACGTTGTTGACACTCGAGCAATGGCATACAATTTTGCTGGTATGTCTGACGGTAGTATTGCTTATCAACTAGTTGATAAAGCTACTGAATATTTAAAGGAACTACTTAATAAAGTTAAGCAAAACGACGAATTTGATAATATTGACATCCACATTCGTTTGGGAAATCCTAAAACCGTAATTGCTTTTGATTTTCCAAAGGATCACAAAAACGACTTGTTAATTATGGGTGCTAGTGGAATGTCAAGGTTACAACGTGCAATGGTTGGTTCAGTAACCTCTTTTGTAAAACGGAATGCACCATGTGACGTTTTAGTTATTCGGACTGGTTTAGATAATAAGCAGCTGGACATTAAATAATGCTAGATAGAAAATAATCGTAATATGCGAAATGAATTCAAAAGGACTTAACGGATGATATTATCGTTGAAGTGAACCCCCATAGTTGGACGAAAAATTCTAACTATGGGGGTTTACTATGACTAAATTTAGTCTTGAAGTTAAGCTTAAAGCTGTTCAAATGTATTTAGCTGGA
>NZ_JACJKU010000101.1 GCF_016901675.1 Limosilactobacillus coleohominis | reverse complement strand
TTACTCATGAAAATGAACATCGCAGAGATCGCCAAAGCGGTTGATGCACAGAACGATATTGAGCAATGGTCCGACATTGAAGTATCTGGCGTCGCGTTTGACAGTCGTCATTTAAAAACTGGGGACTTATTTGTTCCGCTAATGGGCGCTCGTGATGGCCACGAGTTTGTAAATACTGCTTTCCAAAATGGTGCCAGTGCATCTCTTTGGGCAGCCGATCATCATTACGATGATGATGGGCAACCACGGATTGTGGTGGAAGATCCTCTCAAAGCCTTGCAACAACTTGGAAAGTACTATTTGAATAAGATCAATCCGGTGGTAGTAGCTGTTAGTGGTAGTAACGGTAAAACTACTACTAAGGACATGATTGCATCCATTTTGAGTACTCAAATGAACGTTACGAAAACCCATGCTAATTTTAATAATGCAATTGGTGTTCCAGTAACGTTATTAAATATGGAAGCTAATACTGAAGCGGTTGTCGTTGAAATGGGAATGAGTCATTTTGGCGAGCTTGATGAATTGAGTAAGTTAGTTACTCCTGATATAGCTGTTTTGACAATGATTGGCGAAGCGCATATTGAATTCTTTGGTACTCGTGATCGAATCGCCGATGCCAAGATGGAAATTACTCATGGAATGCGTGAAGACGGCACCTTTGTCTATAACGGTGATGAACCGCTACTCCGCGAACGTGCCAAGGATTTAAAGCAGATTACCAAGACATTTGGTCGGCAGTTGAGTAATGATATTTATGCAACCAGTGTTGAACAATCTGATCATGATATTACATTCACGGTCAACCTATGGCCTGACGAAGAGTTTAGGATCCCAATGGTGGGTGAATACAACGTTAATAACGCCATGGCGGCAATGATGGTTGCCCGCCGACTCCATGTGACCCCTAATCACATAAAGATTGGTTTGGAAAATCTTGAATTAACCGAAAATCGGACAGAGTGGCTGGCCGGTAATCAAGGCGAAAAGATTTTATCGGATGTTTATAATTCGAATCCAACCGCCGTTAAAGAAGTTCTGGAGACACTGAATGAGCTTCCTGAAAAGGGACGGCGTATTATCGTACTTGGTGATATGCTGGAATTAGGTGATGCTTCAGCTAAGTTGCATGCTGGTCTTGCTAAAAGCATTGACCATGAACATTTTGCAAAGGTGTTCTTAGTTGGCTCAGAGATGAAAGCATTGGCTACCGCATTATTAGCCGATGGCTACCCAGCTGATGATCTGCAACACTTTGCTGCTGATGAGCAAAGTGAACTAGTGGCAAGCTTGAGATCAACCATTCAAAAGGGTGATATTGTATTATTAAAGGGCAGCCACGGCATTCACTTAGAGAATGTTCTACAAGAATTAACAACAAAATAATGTTTGGCACCACTACACTTATTGGCCAGATATCGACGCCAATTAGGTAGTGGTGTTTTCAATCATGAAATTAAATGAGGTGAAATTTTGAAATTTGGAGAACTAGGTTTATCAAAAAGCCTTCTACGGGCTGTTAAACAGAGTGGCTATGAAGAAGCAACCCCGATCCAGGAACAGACAATTCCAATGGTATTAAAGGGTGAAGATGTTATTGGTCAGGCGCAAACCGGGACTGGGAAAACTGCCGCTTTCGGGCTACCAATCATTGAACATGTAGATTTAGACAATCCTAATATTCAAGCAATTGTGATCTCCCCAACACGGGAATTAGCAATTCAAACCCAAGAAGAATTGTACCGGCTAGGACATGATAAGCATGTTCAAGTACAAGTTGTTTATGGAGGAGCAGATATTCGGCGCCAAATTAAGGCCCTGAAGAAGCACCCGCAAATTTTAGTTGGGACCCCAGGACGGCTTCGCGACCACATTAGTCGGGGAACTGTTAAATTAGATCATGTGCAGACATTAGTTCTCGATGAGGCGGACGAAATGTTGAACATGGGATTTTTAGATGATATTGAGGCCATTATTAAAGAAACTCCTGAAGAGCGGCAAACTTTGCTGTTCTCAGCAACGATGCCGCCCGAAATTCGTCGGATTGGTGTTCAATTCATGCGTGACCCCCAAACGGTTAAAATCAAGGCCAAAGAATTAACAACTGACTTGGTAGATCAATACTACGTTCGTGCCAAGGATTATGAAAAATTTGACATTATGACCCGTTTGATTGATGTTCAAGATCCTGATTTAACAATCGTTTTTGGTCGGACTAAGCGTCGGGTAGACGAATTATCCAGAGGATTAGTTGCCCGTGGTTATAATGCTGCTGGTATTCATGGTGATCTGACTCAGGACCGGCGGACTAAGATTATGAAGAAGTTTAAAAATGGCAAGCTAGATATTTTAGTAGCTACCGATGTAGCTGCGCGGGGGCTAGATATTTCTGGTGTTACCCACGTTTATAATTATGATATTCCGTCAGATCCAGATAGTTATGTTCACCGGATTGGGCGAACTGGCCGTGCCGGACATCATGGGGTTTCACTAACCTTTGTGACGCCTAACGAAATGGACTATCTTCATGAAATTGAAAAATTGACACGGGTTCGCATGTTGCCATTGAAGCCCCCAACAGAAGAAGAAGCGTTCCGGGGACAAGTTGCCAGTGCAGTTAACGATATTGATGATTTAATTAATGATGACGCTACTGACAAGTACCGTGAATCAGCTCAAAAACTGTTAGATACACACGATGCAGTTGATTTGGTGGCGGCATTACTGAATGATTTGACGACCGATGATGCGGCTAAAGTGCCAGTTAAAATTACCCCTGAACGGCCGTTACCAAAACGTCACCGTCATCATAATAATTACCACGGCCGTGGCAACAACCACCGACGCAATAGTGATCATTATCACGGTCACCGTGGTCAAAATGATCGTCGACGTGGTGGTAAGAATCATCGTTTCCAACGCAATGACCACAAATTTAGTGTGCGGCGGAAAAAAGATTAATTGAAATCAGGTGAGCGCATTGCTAGCAGGAATCGGAATCGACCTAACCGAGATTGACCGTGTCAAAAAAGTTGTCGAAGCAGAGCCACGTTTTATCGAAAAAGTCTTAACAAAGGACGAACAGGCACAATTATCCCATTTTGCTGGTCAGCGGCGATGGGAGTACATCAGTGGACGCTGGTCACTAAAGGAATCCTTTGCAAAAGCAATGGGAACCGGGATTGGGGCACAGGTAGGTTTTCAAGACATTGAAATTATTGATAATGCCGCAGGACGGCCGATCGTCACAAAGTCACCATTTAATGGACAATCTTTGGCATCTGTGAGTCATACTGGTAAACTAGTAGTGACACAGATAGTTTTAGAAAAAGGAGACGGTCAAGATGAATAGTGCTCGTTTACGGAATACTGATGTTGTTGTTAACCTTGGTGCGTTGCGTCATAACATTCGTGCCCAAAAAGCGGCTTTACCAGCAGGTAGCCATATTTTTGGTGTAGTGAAGGCGGATGCATATGGCAATGGAATGCCACAAGTAGCGCATGTTTTGTCTGAAGAAGGGGTGGCAGGATTCTGCGTAGCACTTCTTGATGAAGGACTGACTCTCCGTGATGCCGGACTAACTGAAACGGTATTGGTATTGGGAATTACTCCTGTACAATATGCACCAATTGCTGCTGACAACGATATCTCCCTGACAGTGGGGTCCGTTGATTGGTTACGTAACTATCAAAAGATTGCTAAAACTAACGGCGTGAAAAAGCCACTGAAGGTTCACTTAGGTCTAGATACTGGAATGGGACGGATTGGCTTTAAAGATAACGATGAATTTAAGCAAGCAATGGAAATTTTGCAAGCACCAGAATTTGAATTCGAAGGGATCTTTACCCACTTTGCAACTGCAGATAGTGCTGACCCAACTTACTTTAATCAACAATTAAGCAAGTGGAAGAGCTTCTTATCTGTTGTTGATCAACGACCACGTTACGTTCACATGGCAAACTCAGCTACTGGTTTATGGCACCAAAAAGATATTGAAAATAATACTGTACGGATGGGGATCTCATTATACGGTTGTAATCCATCAGGACGGGAAATTAAACCATCCTTTGACTTAGAACCAGTGACCTCATTGATTACTCATGCCACATT
>NZ_JACJKU010000011.1 GCF_016901675.1 Limosilactobacillus coleohominis | reverse complement strand
ATCCTTTCATATAGGTTTGGTTCACTTAATATGATACCTGATGTCACGCCGAATGGCGTTTTTTTATTTACCACCAACTGGGTGGCTAACTTCATTCTATAATCCACCGATGGGATTAATTTGACTAATCGTTAATTTAAATATATTTATGCTAACGGGTTTATGGTACAATCTATCTGTTAAAAAGAATAGAAGACTGAATTAAGAGAGATGATAAAAGAGATGCTAATCGCAAGTTATAACCCCCATGAAATGGGAGACGTTTTAGTATTGATGGTAGCTGCTGGCAATGGCAACCAAACTGAAACTAAAAAGGACAACGTTGTCCAGATTACAAATGAAAAAAGTGGCCAACTAATTGGCTATAATGTATTAGCAGCCAGTGAAGTTTTGCCTGAATTAAAGGAACAGAATGGTAATGTTACATTAACTGCAGAACAAGTGGCTACTTTGAATGACCATATTAAGTCGGCTGGCTTTGACAAATTATTAGAATATAGTGACAAACCACATTTCCAAGTTGGCTACGTTGAAAAAATGGTTGATCATCCTAAGTCTGACCACCTTCACATTGCCACGGTGGACTTTGGTAATGAAAAACGCCAAATTGTATGTGGCTCAGTTAATTTAAGAGCAAACATCAAAGTGGTAGCAGCCACCGTTGGTACAATGATGCCTAATGGTAAACTCATTTGGCCAGGTAAATTACTGGGTGTTGAAAGTGACGGAATGATTTGTACACCGCGTGAATTAGGACTGAAAAATGCTCCTAATAAACCTGGTTGTCTAATTTTAGATGACGATTTCGCTGAAAACGGTGATGCATTTGATTTTGATCGTGGCAACCAATTGTTTGCCTAAGAATGCTGGAAGGGATAACCATCATGAATAACCAAAAAAATTACTACTTTGTTGGAATTAAAGGAACTGGAATGGCTTCATTAGCCCGTATTTTAAATGACCTTGGCAATCACGTTGAAGGTTCTGATATTGAAAAAGAAACTTTTACGCAGGCACCGCTTGAAAAAGCAGGAATCGCTATTCACCGCTTTGATCCCGCTAATTTAAAACCTGGAATGATCATCGTGAAAGGGAATGCTTTCAATGACGATCATCCAGAAATTGTTCAAGCCAACAAAATGGGGTTAACAGTTCAAACTTACCCAGAAACGGTTGAACAAGTCATTGAAAATAATACTTCCATTGGAATTGCCGGTGCTCATGGTAAGACCAGTACTACTGGGCTATTGTCACATGTTTTGTCCAATGTTGAACCCACCAGCTATTTAATTGGTGATGGGGTAGGCCATGGTGAACCTGATTCCCGATTCTTTGTCTTTGAAGCTGACGAATACCGTGATCATTTCTTGGCATATCATCCTGACTATGCCATTATGACCAATATTGATTTCGACCACCCTGATTACTTTAAAGATATTGATGATGTGCGAAATTCATTTGAAACCTATGGTAAACAGGTTAAAAAAGGTATTTTCGCTTGGGGTGACGATGAGAATCTTCGGAAGTTAGATGTTGATGTTCCGGTATATTATTATGGAACTAATCCACAGGATGATTTCCGTGCTGAGAACATTCAACGGACCCCTGCCGGTTCTACTTATGATGCTTACTATCATGATCAAAAATTAGGAACATTTACTATTCACTTATATGGTGAACACAGTGTTTTAAATAGTTTGGCGGTTATTGCTGTTGCCTACATGGAACATGTTGATTTGGATGCAATTCAACAAGAATTAGCTAATTTCTCTGGTGTTAAGCGTCGTTTTAGCGAAAGTAAATTAGGTGACATGACGATCATTGATGACTATGCTCACCACCCATCAGAGATTAAAGCAACAATTGATGCTGCTTGCCAAAAGTATCCTGATAAACAAATTATTACAGTCTTCCAACCACACACATATTCACGTTTACAAGCCTACTTAACTGAGTTTGGTAAGTCATTGAGTAAGGCTGATAAGACTTTTGTAACCCCAATTTTTGGATCAATTCGTGAAAATGCTGGTCATGTTTCAAGCAATGACCTAGAACGATTGATTCCCGGAAGTGAAGACATTGATATGGATTCAATGGATAAATTACTTCAATACCATAATGAAGTTGTTGTATTTATGGGTGCAGGGGATATTGAAAAATATGAAGATGCGTATGCTAAATTATTAAAGAAATAATTTAAAAGCATAAAATAACTTGAATTAGATGGTGGCATTTGCTACCATTTTTCGTAAATTTAATTTTGAGGAGGAATTATTTGTGGACAATTTTTCACGTGAACCACGCCAGGAAGTTAATACGGCGGGCTTAAATAGTTTCTTAACCCGAATGTATGGACTAATGTCTGTGGCTGTCATCGTTTCAGCACTGGTTGCATATTTAACAATGGTACCCTTACGTGCTGCGTCATTAGCATTTGCTACCCAACATAGTGGAATGATTTGGCTAATTTTATTATTGCCAATTGCGTTGTCGATGGGGATTAGTTTTAGTGCTACCCGTAATCCTGCTGGTAGTTTCATTATGTTAATGGTAATTTCAGTGATTTACGGTTTTGAATTTTCACTGATTTCCATGGCCTACACAACTGATAATATTGCTGCTGCTTTCTTGTCATCATCAGTGGTCTTTATTACAATGGCAATTTATGGAACTGTTACTAAGCGTGACCTTAGCCGAGCAGGGAGCCATGCTTTTGCTGCTTTGATTGCTTTAATCATTGCTAGCCTAATTAACATGTTCTTGCGGAGCGCTGCTATTACCTATGTCTTCTCTTATATTGCTGTGATCATCTTTGTTGTGTTAACAGGATGGGATGCACAAAAGATGAAGAGTATTTACATGAACTATGGTAGTCAAGTATCAGTAAGCGGGTTAGCAATTCTTGGCGCCTTACAACTATACTTAGACTTCATTAACTTGTTCTTGTCATTACTGCAAATCTTTGGTATGAGTGATCGGAACTAAAATCTATTTAAATAAAAAGGTGAAAGGAGTGATCCCTATAACGGGGGAACCGCTCCTTTTTCATTTGGAGGAAAGCTTGGTACAATAAAGAGTAGAAAGAGAGCGAGGTTAAACTATGCCAAAGAAGCAATTACTACTAATTGATGGAAACAGCATTGTATTTCGGGCGTTCTATGCTATGCATACCCAGATCGATCGATTTACAAATCAAGATGGCCTGCACACGGCTGCGATATATGGTTTTAAATTAATGTTGGATCACGTGTTGGATAAATTTCATCCCGATGCAGCACTGGTGGCCTTTGATGCTGGTAAAACCACTTTTCGGACGAAAAAATATGCTGATTATAAGGCAGAACGTGCCAAGACTCCAGAAGAGCTTACGGAACAGTTACCGTATGTTCGTCAGTTAGTGAAAGCATCCGGACTTCACAGCTACGAACTGAAAAATTATGAAGCTGATGACATTATCGGAACACTTGCTAAGCGGGCGGATCAAGCTGGTTATGAAACGTTAATTGTTTCGGGAGACCGGGATTTAACCCAACTGGCTACTGAAACAACGACAGTGGCTGTTACTAAAAAAGGGGTTACTCAAACTGAACACTTTACTCCTGAATATATGATGGAAAAATTGGGAGTAACGCCAACGCAGTTTATTGATGTTAAGGCGTTGATGGGGGATAGTTCAGATAACTATCCAGGAGTTACCAAAATCGGTGAAAAGACTGCGATCAGTTTAATTCAGAAGTATGGCTCGCTCGACGGTATTTATGAAAATATCGATGAAATGAAAAAGAGCAAACGAAAAGAAAACTTGATTAATGAAGAGGACATTGCACGTCAATGCCAAGATTTGGCCCGCATTAGACGTGATGCACCAATTGAGGTGAAGTTGGCTGACTTAACATATCAGGGCCCCCAACAAGAAGAACTAGTAGAATTATTCGAAAAGTTAGATTTTAAGTCATTCTTAGCCAAGATGAACATTACCCCACAAGGCGGTCAAAAAGCCGCTGCAGATATTAAATTCACCGAATTAACAGAAAGTAATATTGGTGAATTATCAAAACTCAAATCACGGATTTCCTTTTTCTTGGAGATGCCTGATGCTAATTATCATGTTTCACCATTTGCCGGATTTGTAATTGGCAACGGAGACCATTGGTGGGTGAGTCGCAACGTAGATTTGTTAACCACCCCTGTGATTAAAGACTTGTTAGAAAATGACCAAATTCAAAAGGATACTTTTAACGCTAAAGCTCATTATGTGGGGCTGCATCGTTTAGGCATTGATCTTCAAGGCATTGGGTTTGATTTATTATTAGTGTCATATTTGTTGAACACAAATGATAATAGCAATGACCTTGGACAATTAGCTCACGAGCATGATTACTATGGTGTCCAAAGTGATGAAGAAGTATATGGGAAAGGTAAGGGACGCCATATTCCTGACGATGATCAAGTCTTCTTCAGTCATTTAGCAGCTAAGGGACGTGCAATTGAAGAATTAAATGCAAAACTCAGCAAAAAATTGCATGAGAATGAACAGTGGGCACTCTATACAGATATTGAACGACCACTGTCATTAGTTCTTGCTAACATGGAAATTGCCGGGGTGCATGTTGATGCTACTACTTTGAAGAATATGGGAAGCAAGCTGAAGGAACGGCTGGCAGAATTGGAGCAAGCAATCTATGATGAGGCTGGTGAAGAGTTTAATATTAATTCAACGAAGCAATTAGGGACAATCCTATTTGAGAAGCTTCAACTTCCAGTTATCAAAAAGACTAAGACTGGTTATTCAACCTCTGTAGAAGTCTTAGAAAAACTTCAGGGGAAAGCACTCATTATTGACAATATTTTAGTTTACCGGCAAATTGCCAAAATCCAATCCACATATATTACGGGATTGTTAAAAGTCATTCACTCATCAGATCAAAAGATTCACACCCGTTATTTACAAACATTAACGCAAACGGGACGTTTATCCTCAGTTGATCCTAACCTGCAAAATATTCCGGTTCGTCTGGAAGAAGGACGTAAAATCAGAAAAGCATTTAAACCAAGCCATCAAGGTTGGAAGATCTTCTCAAGCGACTACTCACAAGTTGAACTGCGGGTGTTGGCCCATGTTACTGGTGACCATGCTTTACAACAAGACTTCATTGATGGTAAAGATATTCACGAAAGTACAGCTCGACGGATTTTTAACCTATTACCAGATGAACAAGTTACGCCAAATATGCGTCGTCAAGCAAAGGCGGTTAACTTCGGAATTGTATACGGCATTAGCGATTACGGATTGTCACAGAACATCCATGTTTCCAGAAAACAAGCTCATGAGTTTATTCAAAATTACTTCAAAGAATTTCCGGGTGTTAAGGAATACATTGAAAACATTGTGAAAAAAGCTCGACAGCAAGGCTATGTAGAAACAATTACCCACCGACGTCGTTATTTGCCGGAAATCAACTCCAAGAATTTCAGTCGGCGCTCCTTTGCTGAACGGACTGCAATGAATACTCCAATTCAAGGAAGTGCAGCTGATATTATTAAGATTGCGATGATTCGGATGGCAGATAAATTGCGTGATGAAGGGTTACACGCCAAAATGCTTTTACAAATCCATGACGAATTAATCTTTGAAGCACCGGAAGAAGAAATTCCACGATTAAAGGAACTTGTGCCAAAGGTAATGGATTCGGCTGTGAAATTAGATGTACCACTAAAAGTGGAAAGCAAAGTTGGCGATACATGGTATGATCTGAAGAAATTTTAATTATTTCGCATAAGTATCAAAATAAGAAAGGGTTCCAACGCATTGCTGGGCCCTTTGTTTATTTAGCAAGGCCCAACATTGGTATTAACCTTGCAAATGGTTTTTAATAGTTTATAATTATTCTAAAATAAACGAAGGAGATAATGAGAATGCCTGAATTACCAGAAGTTGAAACGGTGCGTCGGGGATTAAATCAAATTGCGGATGGTCATAAGATTGTGGGCATTGCCGTCAATTATGGTAAAACCATTGAAAATGATGTTGAAGAATTTCGTGAAGCACTAATTGGTCAAACCATCAAAAGGGTTGATCGACGGGGGAAATATCTTCTTTTTCGCTTTACCAACCAATTAACGATGATTTCTCATTTGCGAATGGAAGGAAGCTATTTTAAACAAAAGACTGGTTTACCAGTTGACAAGCACACTCATGTAATTTTTCACCTTGATAATGATACTGACCTTTGTTATCGAGATACCCGTAAATTTGGGCGGATGCACTTGGTGCCAACCGGAACAGAAATGAATTATGGCGGGTTGAAGACAATTGGACCAGAACCTACCGAAAAAGACTTTACTCTTGATTATTTTGAAAAGATATTACATAAGAGCCGGGGTAAGATAAAGCCATTTTTATTAAACCAGAAGCACGTGGCTGGTTTAGGGAACATCTATTGCGATGAAGTTTTATGGATGAGCAAAATTAACCCAGAACAACCTGCCAATTCCCTAACGACTGAACAGGCGAAGGTCCTAAGAGAAAATATTATTAAAGAAATTGCTACTGCAACTGATCATAAGGGAACTACTGTCCACACTTATAAGAATGCTTTTGGTGATGCTGGTGGATTCCAAGACTATCTCAAAGCATACGATCATGGTGGTGAAAAGTGCCCACGCTGTGGTACGAAGATGATTAAAATCAAAGTTGCTCAACGAGGAACTACTTATTGCCCACATTGTCAGGAGTTTATTGAACAATGACGATGGTAATTGGCTTAACAGGGGGCATTGCTACTGGTAAGACAACGGTTAGTAATTATTTGAAAGAATTAGGATATTCAATTATTGATGCTGACGTTATCGCTCGTCAGGTTGTTGAACCAGGTACTAAGGGTCTAAGGATGATTACGGATACCTTTGGAGAAAAAGTGTTAACGAGTGATGGCCTACTAGACAGACAACACCTCGCACAACTGGTATTTACGTCATCTGAACAGTTGCAACAATTGAATCGAATTTTACAGCCAATCATTCGTGAACGGATTCAAGAA
The DNA here is from genome assembly GCF_016901675.1 of Limosilactobacillus coleohominis. Classification (GTDB taxonomy): domain Bacteria; phylum Bacillota; class Bacilli; order Lactobacillales; family Lactobacillaceae; genus Limosilactobacillus; species Limosilactobacillus intestinavium. Next base: position 22,670 of record NZ_JACJKU010000011.1, on the reverse strand, counting down.
CCAATTAGTACTTCCAAAGATCCGGTGGTCGTCATAGATGTCCCACTATTATATGAACAACATTATGAAGATCTTTGTGATGTTGTAATGGTGGTTAGTGCTCAACCGCAACAACAATTGGAGCGTTTGATGAACCGTAATCATCTTACGATGGATGAGGCAAAGAATAGAGTAGCAAGCCAAATGCCATTAAGCTCAAAAGAACGCTTAGCGGATGTTGTTATTGATAATAACGGTTCGGTTGAAGAAACTAGACAACAAGTAAAAAAATGGCTGAATCAAGTGGTTAGACCATGATGTGGTATAATTAATATACCGTTAAACAGATTATTAATAATAAGCAGCAAGGAGGGACACAAGCTTGATTTGTCCACATTGTCATAAGAATGGGTCACGAGTAGTGGATAGTCGTCCAAGTGAAGATGGTACCAGTATCAGACGACGTCGTGAGTGTGCTCATTGCGGCTTTCGCTTTACAACATTTGAACGTTATGAAGAAACGCCATTGTTAGTGGTAAAAAAAGATGGCACTCGTCAAGAATTTAACCGTCAAAAAATCTTGAATGGGTTAGTGCGCTCTGCCGAGAAGCGTCCGGTAAGTATGGAACAGTTGACGAAGATTGCTGATAAGGTTGAAAGCCAAGTCCGTCGGCTAGGGGAGACTGAAGTTTCTAGTCAGCTGATTGGTAAGTACGTAATGGATGAACTAAAACAAGTTGATGAAGTGTCCTACATTCGTTTTGCTAGTGTATACAGGCAATTTAAGGATGTTGATGCTTTTATGAGCGAATTGCAATCCATGGTTGGTAAAGGTAAGCGGAGTGATCAGCATGACTAAGTTGCAAATTTCGCCTAAGACGGGGTATATCGTTAGTGCAGCCCTTGACTTAGCAAACTATAATGAAACAACATTTGTTAATTACTATCAGCCCTTAATGAGTCCCAATGCTCTGGGGCTTTTTTCTGCTCTTCGACAAGAAATACACCGACACCCATTGGTGACTGATCGTCAGCCATTTTCTGGACTGTTGGTGAAGTTAAATGCAGGTTTAGCAACGGTTACTGAAACTTTGCATCAACTAGAAGCAGTAGGATTAATTAAAACGTTTGTGCGTCATGATGAAATGGGCGATGTATTGATTCTTGAACTTCATTCGACACTCACCCCTGCTGAATTTATTAAAGATGATTTATTAAGTGTGCAGTTGTTGGCGATGGTAGGCCCTGATCGTTTTAAACAGTTAAGTGATCAGGTCACTGCTTCTAGCATGAATATGGACGACTTTGAAAATATCAGTCATTCTTTTTTTGATGTCTTTCACCCTGAACATGACCAGCAGTTAAATGCTGATCCAGTATTACGTGAAGCACAACAAAAAGTTACCGATGCGACCGCTCATCGAGTGGCTTATAACAAAATCCCGCAAGATGATGATTTTAGTTTGCACTTAGTTGCTCAACAGTTATCAGGCGAAGGACAGGATCCAGAGATTGTTCAAAAAAATCGTCAATTAATTCTGGTTGAACATCGGACATATGGTTACGATGAATTAGCAATCGCCAAATTAATTGAAAGAGCAATTAATGTGGTAGACAACGAATTTGATGTCGATCAATTTAAATTATTGGCTAGAAGGGCAGACACTCGGCAAAACCAACAAACGTCAACGGTGCCTTCTAAATCTGCAAATGATTTAGACATGGCTGGATTGGCTCCGGAAGTCCAAGAATTACTTAAACAGTGCGAACAACAGGCGCCAATGGCCTTTTTGGCTCAGTTAAAACAACAAACCCATGGTTACATTAGTTCTGCGGAACGAGTGATTGTTGAACGTTTAGTTAGCCAGAGTGGGTTATCTAATGGTGCGATCAACCTGCTCTTATGGTATATTATTGGAGAACAGGGTTTAGGAACTGTAAAAGCCAATTTGGCTGATACGATTGCTAATAATTGGGGACGAGCCGGAGTGAAAACGTCAGTTGACGCCTATAATGAAATTCGTCATCATCAAGAACAACGCCAGCAAAGGCAAACTAAACGACGATCATATCGTAATCGACGCGGCACAATTAAAGAACAATTGCCTGACTGGGCCAAGGAAGATTATCAACCGAATGTGAAACCTGCCTCGTCAGAACAAATTGCCAAGTCACAACAATTATTGGCAAATTTGAGAAAGAAACAGCGAAAGAATAAATAGGAGTGAGGTGAGCAATGATGGAACCAATTAATAATCTTTTACGTGGAAAAAGCCAAAATAAAAATTACGATAAAATTTTCCAAGAGGTTTTCGCGGACGCAGATGTTAAGAAGTTTTTGAGCGAGCACCATGATCAGCTTACAGAGGATGATATTAAACGTGGGCGTTCTAAACTTTATGAGTTTGTTCACGAAAAACATCTGGTACAAAATGGTGGAGCCAGCGTTGCTCCGGGATATACTCCGCGCTTGGTAGTGTCTGCTAAACAAATCGATGTAACTTACGTGCCAACTGATCAATTATTGCGTCAGCAAGCCATTCAGGCTAAACGCAACCGGGTATCCCGCCGGTTTATGCCTAAGTTTATCGAGAATGCATCTTTTGATAACTATTACTCTAATAATGAAGGTCGGGCAGAAGCATTCAATGCGGCCATTGAATTTGTAAGTCATTATCCACAAAAGGATTTTCTGCCTGGAATATACTTATCTGGTAGTTTTGGTGTTGGAAAGACTTACTTGCTAGGCGCCATCGCAAATGAATTGGCGGATCAGGGAATAAAAAGTACTTTGATTCATTTCCCAACGTTTGCAGTTAATATGAAGAGTGCCATTAGCAATAACACCACTACACAGGAACGTGATACGGTAATGAAAGCACCAATTTTAATGATTGACGATATTGGTGCAGATGCACTTTCTGCCTGGCTTCGTGATGATGTTTTGGGGGTTATTCTTGAATATCGGATGCAAGAAGAACTACCAACGTTCTTTAGTTCGAATTTTACAATGGATCAACTGACTGACCATTTAGCGCAAGATTCCAGTGGTAATGTTGAACCGCTAAAGGCTAAGAGAATTATGGAAAGAGTCCGGTTCTTATCACGAGAAATTCACATGGTTGGTCCTAATCTTCGTCAACGAGGATAAAATGTTGATTGAACCTTGACAAACGGTTCTGAATCGAGTAGTCTATTAAATGTTGAAAGAAAAGCAGAAGCACCCGCTTCTCGCCTTGGTGACTAGAGTTGCCGGGCTGACGAGTTGAATGAAACTAAATCTTTAATTTGGTTTAGTATTTTTCAAGCGGGGTGCCTTGGTACCTCGCTTTTTTTGCTTGTTCTTTCGTTATCAAAATTGGAGGTGTATTGCCATAGCTCAAGGAATGAATGTCAATAACGGTATCCGTGCCAAAGAAGTGCGGTTGATTGACCAAGAAGGTAATCAATTGGGTGTTAAATCCAAGCGTGAAGCTCTTCAATTAGCTGAAGATGCTGGTCTTGATTTGGTGCTTGTTGCGCCAAAGGCTCGTCCAGCAGTTGCTCGGATTATGGATTACGGAAAGTATCGTTTTGAGATGCAGAAAAAAGAACGTGAAGCTCGTAAGAATCAAAAGACTCAAGCGGTTAAGGAAATCCGCTTAAGCCCAACGATTGATACTAATGACTTTAATGTCAAACTCAATCGGGTTCGGAAGTTCATCAGCAAAGGTGATAAAGTTCGAGTTTCCTTACGTTTCCGTGGTCGGGCGATCACGCATAAGGATATCGGTCGTGACATGATTGAAAAGATGGCAGATGAAACTAAAGACATTGCCACCGTTGTTCAACGACCAAAGATGGAAGGACGGAGCATGTTTTTAACACTTGCCCCAATTACAGATAAGGCAAAAAAATAAAGAGAAGGTAGGAAATAGTTATGCCAAAGATGAAGACTAATCGCGCTGCTGCAAAGCGTTTCAAGCGGACTGCTAAAGGCGGTTTCAAGAGTGGTAACTCATTTACTAGTCACCGTTTCCACGGTAAGACTAAGAAGCAACGTCGTCAATTACGTGGTTTGAGCATGTTAGACAAGTCCAACGTAAAGCGTTTCAAGAAGATGCTTCCTGCAAAGTAATGCAATACTGCTAAATAGACAATACTACAAATCAAACTAGGAGGTTACCACTATGCGAGTTAAAGGTGGAACAGTTACACGCGCTCGTCGTAAGCGCATTATGAAATTAGCTAAGGGTTATACTGGTTCAAAGCACCGTCTTTTCAAGACTGCTAAAGACCAAGTTATGAAGAGTTACACTTATGCTTTCCGTGACCGTAAGGTAAACAAGCGTAAGTTCCGTGAACTCTGGATTGCACGGATTAACGCCGGTGCACGTATGAATGACATTAGCTACAGCAAGTTAATGCACGGCTTGAAGCTTGCTAACATTGACATCAACCGTAAGATGTTAGCAGACTTAGCTGTTAACGATCCTGAAGGATTCAAGGCCGTTGTTGACGCAGCCAAGAAAGCTTTAAACTAATCAGAATTAATGATTAAAAGATTAGGGTGCCCGTTTGAGAGAGCCCTAATCTTTTTTATTAATTGAACCCTACTAGTGCAATCGTTATAATTATAATGATCAATAAATCGCGAGGTAAAACTTTGATAGCAAAATTTAAACCAACCTGGATGGTTGACACAGTTTACAATATTTCGCCTACTCAATTAAAGGAACATGGTATTAAGGCGGTGTTATCAGACTTAGATAATACTTTAATTGCCTGGAACAATCCTAATGGAACACCGGAATTACGCAAGTGGATGGCAGATTTACACCAAGCTGGAATTCCATTAATTGTTGTTTCCAATAATAGTGCTAAGCGGGTTAGTAAAGCAGTGCGCAATTTGAATTTACCATTTGTATCACGATCATTGAAGCCCCTTAGTTTTGGAATTACAACGGCACGTAAACGATTAGGATTAAAAAAATCCGAAGTAGTAATGGTTGGCGATCAGCTAATGACGGATATGTTGGCCGCTAATACTGCTGGAGTCCGATCTATTTTGGTTAAACCATTAATCAATACCGATAAATGGGACACCCAAATTAATCGTTTCTTCGAAAAGTTTGTAATGAAAGATCTACAAAAAAAGTATCCGAATATGAAATGGCAGGAGGATTTGAATGACTGAACAAGAGACTACAAATGAAGAATTACGTTGTATTGGCTGCGGAGCAGTGATTCAATCAGAAGATCCCAAAGAACCTGGATATACTCCTCAGGCAGCGATTAAAAAGGGGTTGGAAAATAATGAATTGTATTGTCAACGTTGTTTTCGCCTTCGTCATTATAATGAAATAGCACCGGTATCTCTAACGGATGACGATTTCTTGCAACTACTTAATCATATTCGTGATGCTAACGCATTGATCGTTTATGTAGTTGATATTTTTGATTTCAATGGTAGCTTGATTCCAGGATTACATCGTTTTGTAGGTGACAACCCGGTACTATTAGTTGGTAATAAGGAAGATTTATTACCACGGTCATTACGCCGTTCACGACTTCGTGATTGGATTAGACAGCAGGCCAATTTGGCAGGGATCCGTCCAATTGATACAGTGCTCGTATCTGCAAAAAAGAATCATCAAATTGAAGATTTGCTGAATGAAATTGAAAAATATCGCCATCATCGTGATGTTTATGTGGTTGGTGTTACCAATGTTGGTAAATCAACATTAATTAATCAGATTATTAAACAACGGACAGGGGTTCAGGATTTAATTACAACATCACGTTTTCCTGGCACCACGCTAGATAAAATTGAAATTCCTCTTGATGATGGTCATGAATTAGTTGATACACCAGGAATTATCCATCAGCATCAAATGGCACATGTTCTTCCCGCCACAGCGTTAAAATTAATTTCTCCTCAAAAGGAAATTAAGCCGCGTACTTATCAATTGAGTGACGGTCAAACCATTTTTCTTGGCGGTATTGGGCGTTTTGATTATCTAAAGGGGCCTAAAGTTGGTGTAGTAGCATACTTCGACAATAATTTGAACCTTCATCGAACAAAGTTAAGCAATGCTGATCATTTTTATCAAAAGCATCTCGGTGAACTACTAACGCCACCGACGTTAGAAGATAAGGAACAAATTCCACCACTGGAAAGATTTGAATTTTCAACTAGTGAAAAGACCGATTTGGTATTTGAAGGTCTAGGATGGATTACAGTTCCAAAGGGCATTGCGATTGCTGGTTGGGCTCCTAAAGGAGTGCGGGTTCTTACGAGAAGAGCAATGATATAAGGAGTAACAAAATGCAATTACGAGGAAAACAAAAGAGATATTTACGCGCACAAGCGAATCATTTTCAACCAATTTTCAGTGTTGGTAAAAATGGGTTAACTCCGGAATGGCTGGCCCAGTTGGATGGTGCACTTAATCGTCGTGAATTAATCAAGATTAACATTTTACAAAATTCAGATGTAACGACGAACGAAGTAAAAGAATTTATTGAAAGTCACAGTGATGTCCAAGTTGTGCAAATTATTGGACGAGTGCTGGTTTTATTTAAAGAATCAGATAAGCCTGAGCTCCGGAATGTGTCAGTTCGCGTACGAAAAATTTAGGGAGTGGTAACTGTGCGATCACAAGTTAGTGTCACACCAAAAGTCCAATACCAAAAAGTGTTTTCACAAAGAAGAAAGCGGATTGGTTTATATGGTGGAACATTTAATCCAGTCCATAATGCACACTTATTGGTGGCCGATCAAGTTGGTAGAACATTATGCTTGGATAAGGTCCTATTAATGCCGGACATGATTCCACCCCACGTTGATAAAAAATCTGCAATTGCTGCCGACTATCGGGTTGATATGTTGAAATTAGCAACTAAAGATAATCCGATGCTAGGTTTGGAATTGGCTGAAATTGAACGTGGCGGAGTCAGTTATACATATGACACAATTAAGGAATTGAAGGAACGCCATCCTGATACCGATTATTATTTTATTATCGGCGGTGATATGGTTGATTACCTTCCAAAATGGCACCGTATTCATGAACTAATGCGGATGGTTAATTTTGTGGGAGTTCGTCGTCCTGGTGCAGAAAATAAGAGTGATTATCCTGTGATATGGGTGGACGTTCCAGAAGTTGATTTTTCTTCGACAGATATTCGTCAACGTTGTCATGATGGGCGTTCGATAAAGTATATGGTACCTGAAGCAGTAGAAAAATATATTAAGGAGCATCAGTTATACATTGACTAAAGAACCAATTGTTTACCATGAACATTTATTACCATTAACTCGTTTGGAATTAATTGACCGTTTAAAGGAAGCACTATCTCAAGAACGTTTTGAACATGTTTGCCGTGTTGAAAAGACTGCTATGGAGTTAGCACAATTAAACGATGTCGATGTTGAACAAGCAAGCATCGCAGGACTTTGTCATGATTATGCCAAGCAACGTTCCGACAAGGATTTCATTCAAATCATCCGTGATAAAAAATTAAATCCGCAGTTATTAAATTATGGCAATGCAATTTGGCACGGTATTGTAGGTGCAGAAATGGTCAAGGATGAGCTAGGTGTTCATGATGAAGATATTTTGAACGCAATTCGTCAACATACCACTGGAAATTCTTATATGACTAAGCTGGCGCAAATTATATATATGGCTGACTATATTGAACCTGGCCGTGATTTTCCTGGAGTAGAAGAAGCACGTCAAATCACTAAACATGATTTAGGTGCGGGAGTTGCTTATCAAACTAAGCATACATTGGAATACTTGATTCAGAAGGGTCAACCTGTTTATCCACAGACACTAACGACTTATAATGCGTGGGTACCGAAGTATAGAAAGGAAATTAATTAATGGATAGTAAAGAATTACTTGAAAAAGTTGTTAAGGCAGCCGATGGTCGGCGGGCTGAAGATATTGTTGCGATGCAAGTAGACCAGATCAGTCCAATGGCTGACTACTTTGTTATTATGACTGGCGGATCTGATCGTCAAGTTCAAGCCATTGTCAATGCGATTGTGGAAATGGCTCATAAGAACCAAATTGAGATTGGCAGCGTTGAAGGGAAAAATGCAGCTCAGTGGGTTCTAGTAGACCTAGGTGATGTTGTTGTTCATGTTTTCCGTGAAGATACACGTCATTTCTACAATCTTGAAAAGTTGTGGTCAGAAGCACCGCTTGTAAATATTGATGAATGGGTAAACGATTAAATGATATATGGATCTTTTGCACAATATTATGATGAGCTCTTTGATGAAGAGCTCTATTTAAAATGGCAGAATTATGTAGAAGACAATACCAGTAACAACTCCAAACTGCTAGATTTAGCAGGTGGGGCAGGACGTTTAGGTGTGTTATTAGCTCGTGATGGTTATGATGTCACTGATGCAGATTTTTCTGAAGAGATGTTATCATTGGCATCCAGTCATGCAACTGAGGCCGGAGTTAAATTGAACTTAGTTGAAGCTAACATGCTTGATTTAGCAGGACTAGATACATATGATACTGTAACGTGTTTTGCGGATTCGTTATGTTACTTGCAAAATATCGATGAAGTACAGACGGTATTTGATCAAGTTCGACAACACTTGAAGACCGACGGGCAATTTTTATTTGATATTATTACCCCGTATCAAACGGATAAAGTATATCCTGGCTTTATGTTTAATTATCAGTCCGAAGATGACCAACGTTTTTTCATGTGGTCGAGCTTTGCGGATGATGATGTTGAACATGGGGTCATTCATGAACTATCATTTTTTGACCGGCAAGAGAATGGTCAATATCAAAGATTATCTGAGACACATTTTGAACGTTCATATGAACTTTCAAAGGTTAAACAAGCACTTCATAATGTTGGTTTTCAGAAGGTTGAAGTAACTAGTGAATTTGGTACGTCACCAATTCAAAATGACACAACGCGTTGGTTCTTTAAGTGTCAGTGAGGTGAATAACTTGAAGGCTGTAGGCTTGGTTGTTGAATATAATCCATTTCATAATGGTCATTTATACCATTTGCAGAAAGCAAAGGAGGTCACCGGTGCTGATGTTGTAGTGGCGGTGATGAGCGGGAATTTTACCCAACGAGGAGAACCTACAATCCTTGATAAATGGCAGCGGGCCCGTGCTGCTTTAAATAACGGCGTTGATTTGGTAATTGAGCTACCGCTAGTAAGTGCTGTAGAGCCCGCAGACCGGTTTGCAGCAGGAGCACTTCAGCTATTAGCTGACATGCAAGTTGAGAGTGTAGTATTTGGGGCAGAACATCCCCACTGGGACTTTCATCATATGGTTGATTTGGAAAAAAGTTTTCAGGCCGACCAATTCAAACAATTTGACCAGACTTATGCCACCCAATTTAATCAGCAGTTAAAGGAACGCATTGGCGTTTCACTAATTGATCCGAATGATATTTTAGCGTTCAGTTACTATAAAGCAAATATTAATAGTCGCTTTGGGTTAAGACTGGTTCCCATACAAAGGACTGGTAGCCAGTATCATGATCAACAGATCCGGGGGAAAGTTGCGAGTGCAAGTGCAATCCGCAATTCAGTAACCAATAAACAGCAGGAATTAATCCAAGAAGCTGTGCCTGAAGATACATTTGAAGAATTAGTCCATTTAAAGATGATTCCTAGTTGGGACCAATTATATCCGTTACTGCGGAACCAGTTAATTCAAGCACCACAGTCATTATTGGCACAAACTTACCAAATGTCAGAAGGACTAGAGAACCGTTTGAAACGAATTGCTGAACAAGAATTAACTTTTGATGGATTTATTAAACGGGTCAAAACTAAAAGATACACCTATGCCCACTTAACTAGGCTTTTTTTGTACACTGTTTTACAAGCTTCGGAGACAGAAGTTCACAATGCAATTTACCATCCTTACCATCATTTGTTGGGCTTTACAGAGATGGGACAAGAATATTTACATCATGTTAAAAAACAACTGCAATATCCATTAATTACTAAAGTTGATCAAACTCTGCATCATGGCGATTTTACACTTGATTATCGTGCTGGCAAACTTTATCAGATGTTTACACCCGATGAACAAGATATTAAACGATCACCAATACGAGTGACTGTCAAGTAAAAAGCGTTGACATTCAATTGAGGTCAGCGTATAATGGGGCACGTTGCATTAGGAGGTTAGTACTATGAAATGGTCACTAAATGAACTACATCGCTATTCTGATGAGCCACTTCACTTTAACAGTACTTTTGATCTGAAAGCATCATTAACAAAGCGTTTCCCAAAGGAAATTTTGGATGCGCAACCAGTGAAGGTCGATGGATATGTTAATTACAACAATGGCGACGCAACAGTGTCTGCCAATGTTATAGGTCAAATAACAGTACCATCTTCGCGATCATTGGAACCTGTGCAAATGCCGTTAGATTTTGATTTTGCTGAAACTTATACAGCGGATGAGAGTCATTTAGATCGGTATGAGGATGATGAGGTTGTTTTCGTCCTACCACGTGATCATCAAGTAATTGATTTTGATAATTCACTGGTTGAAAACATCTACGAACAAATTCCTACACGGGTGTTAACTCCTGACGAGCAGCTTCATGATGAACTTCCATCCGGTAAAGGGTGGTCCGTCACTGAAGAAGCTACTCATGATGATCAGGATACTGACCATGTTGATCCACGTTTCGCTAAATTGAAAAATTTATTTCCTGATCAGGACTCAGATAATTAGCGAACGGTTAAAAACCAAGTGGATAATTTATTTATAAGGAGGTGTCAAACATGGCTGTACCAGCAAGAAAGACATCAAAGACTCGCAAGCGTAACCGTCGGGGGCACATTAAGTTAACAGTTCCTGGTTTAGCACCTTGTCCAAACTGTGGTGAACTTCGTAAGTCACACATGGTTTGCCCAAACTGTGGTTACTACAATGGTAAGGAAGTTGTTGCCAAGAACAACTAATAGTTTACCAATTAAAAGAAAGGCTTTCCTTTAGGCGCCGGACCTAGGGAAGCCTTTTTATTTTTAATAATTTTTACCACTTTGATTAGAAAATTATGATAGACTTAATATTGATTTAAAATTAGATGATTGTGAAGGTGAAAATAGATGAGTCGAATTTTAATCATTGAAGATGAGGAAAATTTAGCGAACTTTGTTGATCTAGAATTAAAACATGAAGGTTACGAAACTGATGTTGAATTAGACGGTCGTGCAGGCCTAGAAGCTGCTTTGAATGAAGATTTTGATGTGATCTTACTAGATTTGATGTTACCAGAATTAAATGGATTGGAAGTTGCACGACGGGTTCGTGAAGAAAAGGACACCCCAATTATTATCATGACTGCTCGTGATTCAGTGATTGATCGTGTTTCTGGTTTAGACCATGGTGCGGATGACTACATCGTCAAGCCTTTTGCGATTGAAGAATTATTAGCGCGAGTTCGTGCGCTTTTGCGTCGAATTGATATTGAGGATGGTAATAACAGTAGTCACCAAACAACTGTTAAATACAAAGACTTAACAATTGAAAAGGAAAACCGTGTGGTTCGCCGTGATGACGAAATTATTAACCTAACAAAACGTGAGTACGAACTGTTATTGATTCTAATGGAAAACATCAATGTTGTAATGTCCCGGCAAGAATTATTGAGTCAAGTATGGGGCTACGATGCCAAGGTTGAGACAAACGTTGTTGATGTTTACATTCGTTACTTACGGAATAAGATTGATCGACCTGGTGAAAAGAGTTATATTCAAACCGTTCGAGGGACTGGTTACGTTATTCGTTCCTAGTTAAGGAGAGTAATTATGGAAGGTCAAGAAAAAAAGGCCCGTCCATTTATGTCGTTAAAACTAAAATGGGCGTTTGGGACCGCCATTGGTTCGCTCATCATTAGCTTGATTGTAATTATCACCATTTTTAGTTCCTTTACTAACGATCTATTAAGCCAGGAAAGGTCTTCCTTAAGTCATAGTTTAAATACCATTACTGAGCAATTAGGGGTTACTTCAGGAAATCAGAAATTAACTACGGCAACAATTAATAAGACACTGGCTAAAAGAGCATTAGCACAGCAGAACCAATCCGCTGAACAGGATGTTTATCATCGAGCTTTATTACAAGGTTTAAGTGATAGTCACCAAAACGTTGCAGTGTTTGATCCTAATGGGAAGTTATTGTTTCAAACCGGCAAAATCGTCAAGAATATGCATCCTACGAACGCAAAACAAGTCCAGATTGAAAAAGGTTCCCACTATAAAATGATTGTTGGAAGGGCACCAATTAAGTCTTCTACTAATGGTCGAGTGATTGGTTATTTGCAAATTGAAAACCCATTAATCAATTATCATCAACGCTATCATCGGTTGCAATTGATAGTAATGCTTGCTTTATGTTTAGTTGTGATTTTTAGTGGATTACTTGGCTATGGCTTATCATACTTTTTACTACGTCCGTTAACAGATATTCAACGGACTTTAGCAATAGTTACTAAGGATCCAACTAAGGATGTTCGGACTCCAGAAACGGGCCGAAATGATGAATTAGGGGAACTGAGTCATCTGTTAAATGAAATGCTTGATCGAACACAACGTTATATTGATCAACAATCACAATTTGTCGGTGATGTATCCCATGAGTTAAGAACCCCAGTTGCAATTATTCAAGGACACATGGAAATGCTTGAGCGGAGGGGTAAAGATGACCCTAAAGTTTTGGATGATTCAATTAAAGCCGCTCTGGCTGAAACAAGTAGAATGAATAATTTAGTTAAGGAAATGCTAGATCTTTCACGAGCAGAACAAGTTGAGATTAAGTTTAGAGACGCTACTACAAAGGTCGAAGAAGTAGTTCAGCAGGTCTATAACAATTTCAAGATGATTCATCCTGATTTTAAATTCATTTTAGATGATGATTTACGACAAGACGTTGAAGTAAACATTTATCGCGATCACTTAGAACAGATTTTGATTATTTTATGTGATAACGCTGTTAAATATTCAACCGACCGTAAAGAGATTCATATTTCGCTTTCGCAAAATTATAATTCTGTCGAAATCGGGGTACAAGATTTTGGTGAAGGAATTGCTAACGATGAAGTTACGAAAGTCTTTGATCGCTTCTATCGTGTGGATAAGGCCCGGAGTCGTAAGAAGGGTGGCAACGGGTTAGGACTTTCCATTGCTGAACGATTAGTGAAGGGTTATCACGGCACGATCACAGTTGAAAGCCAGCTTGGTTCAGGCTCTATTTTCCGGATCACATTGCCAATTATTAAGCACAATGTATCGACAAAATAGTTGTCATATGTGCGATGAATATTAGCAATCTTCAGTCAAACGACAAGCATTAAATACGAATATCACAGTACAAAAATGGGGTATGACGTTCGAGTTACCGAGCGTTATACCCCATTCTTATATTTTTCCTAGAAATACCATCGAGCAGTCTTAAATAAGAATTCCATTACAATGATCGATCTCATGTTGAACAATTTGCGCAGGAAAACCTTCTAAAGGAAGTGTTTGATTTTTACCTTGCAAATCCATAAATTTAACAACGATTTGTTGATAACGTTTAACAGGTCGTTGACCAGACAAACTAAGGAACCCCTCACTTGTTTCGTAGGGAGTTTTTTTACTAATAATTTTTGGATTAAGCATTGCAATTTTGGCTGGACCAAAACTGACTGCAATAATTTGTTTATGAATGTTAATCATGTTAGCGGCCATTCCTACACATTCATGGTCATGTGCTTTTAGCGTATCAATTAAATCATTAGCTATACTTGAATCACTCAATGTCGCTGGAACACTTGCTTGCTGTAAACTAACTTGATCTTTGTTAATCGGTCTAATCATCCATTTACCTTCTTTCTAATTCGTAGTCGTAAATAATTACTAAGGCTCCAAGACATTCCATGATCAGAATGCTGGAGCCTATTTTTTACGTAATATTATTTGTTTCGATGTTGCTTTCCGGCGTTCCGGCGTTTATTTGTGTTAGTCTGTGGTTTGTTTTGTAGTTGTTCAACAGCGCTTTGGTGACTAGCTGCAGACTTAGCTGGTGCTTTCTTAACAGTTGTCTTCTTGACCGGTTGGTTTTTCATTTCCTTAGCAATTTGTTTCTTTAAGCGTGGACGATAAGCATTAATCATCCATGTTTGTAAAATTGCAAATAAACCACCAATGAAGAAATATAATCCTAATCCAGCAGAAGATGTCATTGAGATGAAGAAGATCATGACTGGACTCATGAGCATCATCATCCGCATTTGCCCTTGCTGACTCTTAGGCATGCCAACCATTGATAACCAACCTTGGAATAGGTAGGCTACAAATGAAAGGATAGCTAAGATAATGCTTGGTTTCCCAAGTGGAATGCCCATGAAGGTAGCATGGTAAAGGTCTGGGGAATAGCGAATGGCTGCATATAAGGCAGCGAAAACAGGTAATTGAATTAATAGGGGTAAACAACCAATCCCACCAGTCATGCTGATGTTATTGTCCCGATAAATTGCCATCATTTCTTGTGTAGCTGCTGCTTGTTCTTCAGGAGTTTTAGCTTCCTTTTGTTTTCTTTGAATTTCACGCAGTTGTGGTTGAACCATGGAAATCTTTTCTTGCATTAAAGTTGACTTCTTCATTTGGTTCATCATGACTGGCAACAAGATTAAACGAACGATAATAACGATGGCAATGATGGCCCAACCATAGTTGTTGCCCAAATGGCTGGCAAGCCATTCCATCAATCGTTGCATCGGTTTAGCCAGATATTCATAAACCATTCCATATGGTTTACCACTCTTAGTTGTTCTGACACAGCCTGATAAAACTAAGAGAAGACTCAGTAGTCCAGCAGACAATGCCATACGCTTTTGTTTTTTCAATTTATTCAATCCTTTTTCTTTAGGTTATACAAAGGGTATCTTACCTTAAATACTGGTAGAATGCTAGATTCTTTTACCAAGTTTCCTTAATTGAAAAATCGTGGTCATCAATTAAGTTGCCGGGCTTAATCTGAACTTTATCAACTCGTGAGTATGGAGAGACGCATTCCTTGACCTGGTTGACAAATTTACGTACTGTTTCGTGAGGGCCTTGAACAACGATGTACACATCACCATTCATTAAATTTTGAACATATCCCGTTAAACCTAATTGCTTTGCTAATTGATAAGTACTCCACCGAAAACCGACGCCTTGTACTCGCCCACTAACGGTTAAATGATAATTAATCATCACTAAACGCCTCCCTTGATTAATGGTATAATTGCATTTACTAAATGAGGTGAAAAAATGAGAGAACAAATTACATCTGTTCATAATCAACATGTTAAAAATTGGCGTAAACTTCAAACTCATAAGGGTAGAAATAAGTTTGGCCAATACTTATTAGATGGCTGGCATCTGGTTCAAGAAGCGAGTCACAGTAACCAGAAACTAATCGATTTGATTGGTACTGCTGATGAATTAGACCAGCACGATGATATTGTATCACTCTTTGAGAATGTCTATGAAGTAAGCCCTGAAATCATTAAGAGCATTACAGATACTAATACTCCACAAGGGATTGTTGCGGTTGTTGAATTACCAAATATTCACGTTCTTCCCGCTGATCACTTAAAGGGTGCTTGGTTGTTTCTTGACCGGGTGCAAGATCCTGGAAACGTTGGTACTATGGTTCGGACTGCTGATGCAGCTGGTTTTACCGGTGTCGTGGCCAGCAACCAAACTGCAGATTTCTTTAATCCGAAAGTGGTCCGTTCGATGCAAGGCAGCCAATTCCATTTGGAACTGGTAGCCGGTGATTTAAAGAAATGGATTGCAGATTTTAAATCATCTGGTCTACCTGTTTATGGTACGCAACTTAATCCGGCAGCTAAAAACTTCCGCGATGTCACCCCAGGAGCTAACTTCGCACTTATTATGGGAAATGAAGGACAAGGGATGGCAGCCGATTTACTTAGCCAAACAACAGACAATTTGTATATCCCAATGCGTGGTAATGCTGAATCACTGAATGTAGCAGTATCTGCTGGAATTCTTATGTTTCAGTTAAATCAAGGCAATTAGGCTTACTTTTTATAAGTTTAATATTCCTTTTTCAGTGAAAATCGTGTAAAATATTCATATAAACAAGAAAAGGGGTCCTAATCTAAATGAGAACACCAAACGAGTGGAAATCAGATGCTCAATATGTTGCGATTGTTAAGGATTTATTAGCCCAACCTGCTGTACAGAAGTTGGCTAATTATACTCAGCACCATCATTCTAATCGTCTTCAGCATTCAATTGCGGTGTCTTATGATAGCTACCGTCTTGCTAAGCGGATGCATCTTGATTACCGGAGCACAGCTCGGGCAGGTTTGTTGCATGATTTGTTCTATTATGATTGGCGAACTACTAAGTTTGATTTGGGATCACATGCGTTTATTCACCCACGGGTGGCATTACGGAACGCTGAAAAGCTTACTAATCTGAATGCTAAGGAACGGGATATTATTCTAAAGCATATGTTTGGAGCAACTTTAGCTTTGCCTAAATATATGGAAAGTTTGATTGTTTCATTAGTGGATGATTATGAGGCTGAACATGAATTTTTCAGCCCGTTACGTGTACGTATTGAATATAAATTACACAAGCGATCTGTAAAGAAATTATCATAAATTTTTTGTAGTGGAGGGAGACAAAGTAATGAAACATTCCAATAATCAAGAGGATGATTTCAGCTTATGTCCTCGTTTTGAACATACATTTACAATTTTAGGGAAAAAGTGGAACGGCTTAATTATTGAAGTACTGTTAAATGAGCAAACTCAACGTTTCAAGGACTTAGCTGCTCATGTTGACAAGTGCAGTGACCGTGTCCTAGTTGAGCGTTTAAAGGAACTGGAAGAAGAACAAATTGTTCAACGAAACACCTTTCCAGGAGAAAGTCGGATTGAGTATTCACTGACAAAACGAGGCAAAGAATTAGCACCTGTGATGAGTGCGGTTCATAGCTGGAGCGATAAATGGTGTGATTAATGCTTGACCTTTAATGGTGCTTTGGTTACAATTAAGCCATCTTTAAAAAGCATTGACGGAAATTAGTAGTCATGCATGTCTAACAGGGAGAAGCAATTCGTTAACTGGAAGTTGCTTTTAGACATAATTGATGAATTTCACTTCTCGAGCTGGTACCAGATACCCGGTTGATTACCGTTAACAAATCGCATAAGTGTATGGTATTAATTATCATAAACTAGGGTGGTACCGCGATAAACCTCGTCCCTTTGTAGGACGAGGTTTTTGTTTTTTTATAAAGGAGGAAAATATGGGATTAAGAGAAAAGCTGGAAGAACTACGCCAGCAAGGAACTGAAGAGATCAAAGGCAGTTCAAATTTAAAAAGTATTAACCAAATTCGGGTGAAATTTTTAGGTAAAAAGGGTCCAATTACTAACGTTTTGCGTGGGATGAAAGACCTCAGTCCTGAAGAACGTCCACAAGTGGGTAAATATGCCAACCAAGTTCGTGATGAACTGCAAAAGCTGATGGATCAAAAGCGTGAAGAAATTGAAAAGGAATTGTTGGACGCCAAATTGGCTAGTGAAAGCCTGGATGTTACATTACCTGGGACACCGGTTGCGCAGGGACAACCGCATGTCATCCAACAAGTGATTGATCAATTAGTCGACCTGTTTACGGACATGGGCTATGAAGTTGCCGTTGGGGATGAAGTTGAACAAGAATTATATAACTTTGAAAAGTTAAACTTACCAAAGGATCACCCAGCTCGTGATATGCAAGATACTTTCTATGTAACGCCATCTGTTTTGATGCGTACTCAAACTTCACCAATGCAAGCACGGATGTTAGAGCAACACGACTTTAGTCAGGGACCTTTAAAGATGATCTCACCTGGTAAGGTTTACCGCCGGGATACTGATGATGCAACGCACAGTCACCAATTCCATCAGGTTGAAGGGATGGTTGTTGGAAAGCACGTCACAATGACTGACCTGAAAGGAACATTGGAAGTTGTAGCACAACACCTGTTTGGAGACCAATTAAAAGTTCGCCTGCGGCCAAGCTATTTCCCATTTACTGAACCATCAGTTGAAGCTGACATTACATGTTTTAATTGTATGGGAAAGGGATGCTCCATTTGTAAAAATACCGGTTGGATTGAGGTATTAGGTGCTGGAATGGTTCATCCGAATGTTCTGAAAATGTCTGGCGTTGATCCTGAAGAATACGGTGGTTTTGCCTTTGGATTAGGTCCGGATCGGTTTGCAATGTTGAAGTATGGTGTAGAAGATATCCGTGATTTCTATCAAAATGATGTCCGGTTCTTAACACAATTTGATCAGAAAGGATAGTGGATTATGAAAGTATCATATCAATGGCTCGATAAATATTTGCCATTAGAACAAAATGGCATTAAACCAGCTGAATTGGCTGAAAAATTGGCCCGCACTTCAGTAGACATTAATTCTGTAAGTTCTCCTAGCGATGGCCTAAAGAAGATTATTGTTGGATATGTAGAAGAATGTGTGCCACATCCTGATTCTGACCATATGCATGTTTGCCAGGTTAAGATTAGCGATGACGAAACTGTACAAATCGTTTGTGGAGCACCAAATGTACAAGCCGGCAAAAAAGTAATTGTGGCTCTTCATGGTGCACGGATTGCGGATAATGTTAAAATCAAACGCGGTAAAATTCGTGGTGAAGAATCAGACGGAATGCTTTGTGCTTTACAAGAAATTGGATTTAGCGAAAAAATTGCTCCTAAAGATTATGAAGAAGGCATTTGGTTCTTGCCAGATGATGCTAAAATCGGTGATTCTGTTTTTCCATATCTAGGCATGGACGACACAATTATTGATACTGACGTTACGCCTAATCGTGGTGACATGCTTAGCATTTACGGGAACATTAATGATCTGTCAGCAATCTATGATTTACCAAACAATTTCGTGAGTCATGAGGTTACTGAAAATGCTGATGACCAGGCATCCGACATGATTTCTGCAAAAGTTGCAGAAGATGAATTAGCCCCTGTTTATAAATTACGGGTAATTAAAAATGTGAAGATTGCAGAAAGTCCCCTTTGGTTGCAAATTCGTCTTTGGAATTCCGGCATTCGTCCAATCAATAATGTTGTTGATATTACTAACTACATTCTATTAAAGTATGGTCAACCATTACACAGTTTTGACTACGATAAACTTCCAAATCATGACATTCTTGTTCGTCACGCTCGTGAGGGAGAAAAAATAACGACACTAGATGGTAATGAGCAAGAATTAAAGGCCCAAGACATTGTGGTAACTGCTGATGATCGCCCAATGGCATTAGCGGGAACCATGGGTGGTGAAGATTCTAAGGTTGATGACCACACCACTACGGTTGTTCTAGAATCTGCGATTTTTAACTCTGTAATGGTTCGGAAGCAAGCTCGGCGTCTTGATCTGCACAGTGAGTCATCCATGCGTTTCGAACGGGGAATTAATCCTGAGACTGTGGAAACAGCCCTTAACGAAGCAGCTTACTGGTTAAAAGAATTAGCTGGTGGTGAAGTTGCCAAAGGGATCGTAACGGGTAATGATCATGACTACCCAACTCATGACATTGAATTATCACTAAACAAGATTAACGCTGTTCTAGGAGCTGATATTGATATGGCAACGGTTCAAAACATTTTTGATCGGCTAGCATTCCAAACAGCCCAACAAGATGATGATAAGATTGTTGTCACTGTTCCTGCCCGTCGTTGGGACATTAGTTTGCCTGCAGACTTATATGAAGAGATTGCACGTCTTTATGGATATGACAATATTCCATCTACTTTGCCAGTGATGACCCGAAACCTTGGTGGCTTAACTCCTCGGCAAAAGAAGCTCCGCGCTAGTCGCCATGCGTTAGAAGGAATGGGGCTTAACCAAGCAATTAGTTATTCATTAACAACGGTTGACCGTGCTAAGCAATTTGAAATTGAGGCAACAGATGTTGAACCAATGAAACTAGATTACCCAATGAGTAGTGATCACGTTGCAACGCGGATGAACATTGTATCAGGATTGTTAAATGATATTGCTTATAACAATGCACGGAAAGTTGAAAATGTTGCCTTGTATGAGCAAGGACGGGTCTTCATCCCTAAGGGAGGCGAACGTCCAGAAGAACAAGAACACGTTGCCGGTGCAGTTACAGGTAGTTTAGTTGCTGATAGTTGGAACACAAAGGGACAGTCAGTAGATTTCTATCAACTAAAGGGAATTGTTGAACGCTACTTAAACAACATGGCAGTTGCTGGTAAAGTTGAATTTGTTGCTGATCAAAGTCGTCCGGAAATGCATCCAGGTCGGACTGCCAATATTTTATTGGATGGTCAATTAATTGGTTTTATCGGTCAAGTTCATCCAAATACTGCAAAGGAATATAAGATTCCAGAAACCTATGTCTTTGAATTAAACTTAAAGGAACTGTTAGCAGCTGACACGCGTGACAAGCATTATGAACACATAAGTAAATATCCAGAAGTCACTCGTGATATTGCACTGCTGGTTGATGATACAGTTACCAACGCTGATATTTTGGCAATTATTAACCGCCGTGGTGGGGCATTTTTGAAGGATGTTCATTTGTTTGATGTTTATGCTGGAAGCCATTTGCCAAAGGGTAAAAAGTCGATGGCATACACATTAACCTACCAAGACGATCATGGAACGTTAAAAGAAGAAACGGTTAACCAGGCATTTGCTAAGGTTGAAAAACATTTAACAGATGAATTAGGGGCCGAAATTCGTTAATTTAAATTAATTTTGGGGTCCAGAAGCCGGTTAGTCGGATCTGAACCCCATTTACGTACAATATTGCTGTAATTAAGAAAGGATTAGCTTGGTATTATTATGCACAAGTTTTCAAGTAAAGAAATCCGGAAACAAAATTATATTGTGCTAACAATTGTGATTCTTCTTTTGGCAGTTGGATTGCTGGTTCATGAATATTTTAACTATTCTTTGAAACCAGTCAGTACTTCTAATTCGCGTGTAGTGAAAGTTACCATCCCGAAAAATAGTACTGACCAGCAAGTTAGTCGCATATTGAAACAGCATCAACTGGTAAGAAGTCGTTATGTTTTTTACTATTATTTGCAAACTCACAAAACCCATGGGGTAAAGGCTGGAACCTTTAATTTAAGAAGGAACCAATCCATTCCAGAAATGGTCGTGCACTTGCAAGAAAGTCGTAGAGCAAAAAATTAGTTAAGGAGTGTATTCATGAAGGGAAAAAGACCTATTATTATCGGAGTAACAGGTGGTACAGGGAGTGGCAAGACTACAGTTGCCCATGCTATTTTTGATCAATTACATGGCAATTCCATCCAAATTATCACTCAGGATACTTATTATAATGACCAAGCCGAGATGTCGATGGAAGAACGTAAGAAAGTAAATTATGATCATCCATTGGCGTTTGACACCGATTTGTTGGTTCAGCAAATTGATGATTTACGTCATAATAAGTCCATTGAAATGCCAGTATATAATTATGCTGAATATACACGTTCCGCTGAAACAATCCATGTGGAACCACAAGATGTGATTATTTTAGAAGGAATCCTCATCTTAGATGATGAACGCTTGCGTGATTTAATGGACATTAAAGTATTTGTAGATACAGATAGTGATCTTCGTATTATCCGTCGAATTAAGCGGGACATGCAAGAACGCGGACGTTCATTAGATTCTGTTATTAATCAATACTTAGCGACGGTTAAACCAATGTATCATCAGTTTGTCGAACCAACTAAACGGTACGCGGACATTATTGTTCCCGAAGGTGGTCAAAACCAAGTGGCAATTGATTTATTAGCCACTAAGGTTCGTGACATTTTAGTAAAACGTGGTCATCACATTAGTTAAACTTGAACTTGATAGTTGAAAAATTTGATATGAAATGGTAATGTTGCAATTGATATTTTGAAATAGAAGGGGTAATTAAATTTTATGGCTGACGAAAAAACATTTCCAATGACTGCAGACGGAAAAGAAAAGTTGGAAAAAGAATTAGAAGATTTACGTTTGAAGCGCCGTCCAGAGGTTATTAAGCGAATTAAGATTGCTCGTAGTTATGGGGACCTTTCCGAAAACTCTGAATATGAATCTGCTAAGGACGAACAAGCTTTTGTTGAAGGCCGAATCAGTCAAATCGAGAACATGCTACAATATGCAGTCATTATTGATAATGATGATGTTGCAGCTGATGAAGTCTCAATGGGACGGAGCGTAACTTTTAAGGAATTACCAGATGAAGAACCAGAAACCTACACGATCGTTGGTGAATCTGAATCTGATCCGCTTTCTGGTAAGATTTCTAATGAATCTCCAATGGCTAAGGGATTACTTGGTCATAAGGTTGGCGAAAAAGTTGACATTGAAATCCCTAGTGGGGTTATGCATGTTGAAATCTTGGAAGTTAACTAGTTGGTAGAATATTCGTTATTGTTAACAAGCCGTTAATTCAATATTAAAATTAAAATCGGTCATCAGGATGTGACATACATCTTGATGACCGATTCATTTTTGGTTCTACACCAAATGGTGTTGGTTAGAGATTTTTCATCTCTATACCAATGCCATTTTTGTGTTTTAAACAAAAAAACAGAGGTAAACCTCTGTTACAATGAAATCGC
>NZ_JACJKU010000002.1 GCF_016901675.1 Limosilactobacillus coleohominis | reverse complement strand
GAAGTCGTTTACGACTTCGTTTTCACGCCCCCGCAAGCAACAATAGGGGCCTAGCGTTCGGTTTACCGAGTGCTAGGCCCCATTGTTGTACTGCGCTGTTCGTATTTAATGATTGTAGTCTGACTAATGACACAATTCCTTTTATTTTAAGTTCCGTTGCTGAACATAACTAAGCAGTTCAGGTTTTAATACGTATGGTACTTTTGGTAACTCTGCAAAATGATGACAACCCAGCATGGTCATAATGCGAGTGATTTCTGTTTGCCAGTTATGGACACTAGCTAGTAATCCATCCTCGCCGCTCTTGTAGTACTGATGTAAAAAGAAACCAGCCACACCAACTGCTTTGGCACCAAGTACACCAGCCTTGACCACATCAAGTGGGGATGCAATTCCACCGGAAGCAATGATGTTAATGGTATTGACTGCGTGGGATTCGAAGAGCGCTTCTGGAGTAGTTAATCCCCAATTGTACAGATCGTTAAAATCATGCGCGTGATTTCTACGATCTTCGATTTGAATAAAGTTAGTTCCTCCGCGACCAGATACGTTCACGGTTTGGACTCCAATGGCTTGCAGCTTTTGAATTATTTCTTTACTCAGTCCAAAGCCGACTTCCTTGACAATCACGGGGACAGATAGGGACTGTACTAATCGTTGAATATTATCAATCCAATGGATACTACGTTCTCCTTCAGGCATGACCATTTCTTGGGCAACGTTTAGGTGAATCTCTAGAGCATTAGCATCAATAAGTTGAATGGCCTTTTGTGCCATTTCTACAGTCGCGTTCGCACTTAAGTTTGCAATAATAAGTCCCTTTGGATTATTCTTTCGCACAATTGAAAAAGAGTCATTATACTCGGGAACCCGAAATATTGCTGACAAGGAACCAGTCGCCATTGCTAAACCGGTTTGTTGAGCAACTTTTGAGAAAGCATTATTGATGACTTTGGCTTGCGGTGAACCACCAGTCATTGCTTCAAAATAAAAAGGCCACTGAAAGTCAAGACCAGCAACATTTGTGCTAAGATCAACCTCATTAGTGGACATTTCAGGGAGTGCATTAGGCACTAATCGGATTTGATCAAATTGATCGATGTGGTGAGCACTTTGATAGAACTTTTCTGCTAATGATAGGTGTTCATTTTTACGATTGGCATGTTGCACATTCATGTATGATACTCCCGTCAGTTTATTTCAGATTAATTGTGTAGCGATGAATATTGTTAATAAAATGAACGGACAGTGGTAAATGTTCGATGTGTTGCTTTGTCCATTCTTCAATCATCGCGTTGAGGTCAGCGTGACCGTCAATGGCGACGATCCCACAATCACCACCGCCAGCACCGGATGTTTTGGCAGCACCACCAAATTTTTCAGCAATTTGGCATAATTGTTTCAGAACTGGCGTTTCAATTTGAACTCCTGATCGCTCACCGAGTTGTTGGAGTAGGGAGCGATTATAACGGATTTCCTGTTTAATTGTGTTCAAGTTTCCTTCATGGAACCCTTCAACCATGCGCTGGATACATTCACGGCTGGCATTTAAAAACTGGTGATACTTATCTTGTTCACGTGCTTTGAAAAGGGAAATCTTATCAACTAATTGGGAAGTTGAAGCAGGTTTGCCTGTCCAACCAATTACTAATGCGAGGTTGGCTGGAGCACTCAGTGATTCAATTTTTAAATTGGGCCAAGGTAAACTCAACAGTGTGGTCAGGTCTAAAAACTTCCGTTGTTCTGCTAACCATTGACGATCAAATGAATGATATGCAATCCATCCGCCATAAACGGACGCTGCTACATCACCCAGTGAACCATTTCCTTGAACAGAGAAGTGGGCGATTGCGGCTAACTTAAAAATTTTATCATTATCTACGGGTAGATTGTAAAAACGACAAAGGGCTTTTACAGTGGCAACCGTAACGGCTGCTGACGATCCTAAACCATATTTTTTACCAGAAGCACTGTCTAATTCACTATCAATATGAAGATCATAAACAGCTAGCTGTTTGTTCAATGTGCGAGCATATTCTTCGGTAACTTGAATTGCCGAAAGAATATATGAGAACGGGTTGTCACGTTTGTCGACAACCATTTGGTCGCCTTGACGATGCCATTGAACAGCATTGTTTTGGTATTGATGACTGATAATTTGTCCCACACCATTGGTTGATGCCTCAATGGTACAAGAGACGAATTGGTTCAAGGCAACTAGAACTGCCGGAAAGCCGTTTTCAACAACAGCATATTCTCCTGCAATGTAAAGTTTGCCTGGTGCTTTTTCTGTAATCAATTTTTTAAATCCTTCCAAATCGTTTTATAGTAAGTGCGCTCCTGGCCCAGGTTGAGCAACAACCAAGTTATTGACACCAAAGGAGGGGGCAAGAGCATTAATTATCCGTTCACGATCCCGCTGGTTATAAATGACTTTTACATTGGGACCGGCATCCATCGTATAATAGCAGTTTACTCCCTGATTACGCAAGCCTTTAATCAGGTTCATCGCCTGAATAGTGCCGCCATCGAAGTATGTATAGTCTGGATCAGCTGATAAAGTAAGAGCATGCATTCGCATTGCGTTTTCTTCTGCTAAATGACCGATTTGATCAATGTCGTGATTTTGAATGGCCTGCTTCATTGCGACCATATCGTGAGCCACCACCTCGCGCCAAGCTGGGTAGAATGGTGATGTTTCTACTGAGGACTGCATTCCGCCTCGACTGGAAATCTTTTTTTGCTTGGTATCAATCAAAATTGCCAGCATTTCAATATCAAAGCCAACGTTTTCCATAATCGGTTCTGCATATGAACTTTGGTCATCATGACCGGCGTGCCATTCTACTAATCCGCCGAAGACTGATCGTGTAGCAGAACCTGATCCGCGACGTGCTAATCTAGACAGGTCACGACCACTGAGCGTTAAACCAGCTGATCGACTAGCTGATAATGCAAGGGCAGCAAAGGCGGATGCTGAAGAGGCTAAACCAGCTGCCATTGGCACATGGTTCGTCGAATTAACTGATGCATACAGTGTTTGATTACTAAGTTCACGAACTCGATCTAAAACCCGCGTAACCTTTTTCATTTGCTTCGGGGCAAACACCTGGCCGTCAACTACTAATTGGTCATGCTTTAGTTCAGGCTGAAACTCAACAGTGGTATCCGTATAAAATTTGTCCAATGTTAAAGAGAGGGAATCAGTCTGTGGAATAATTAATTGCTGATCTTTTTTTCCCCAGTATTTAACAAGTGCAATATTCGTATGTGCACGGGCAGTTACTTTCATAATATTTCCCCTTTATTAAATGGTTGAATCCATGTAGCAGTAGCACCATGCTCTTTTAAGATACTGGCAATTTTTCGCGCTCCAAGGGCAGACTTGGTAATGGCAAACATACAACCGCCACGACCGCCGCCTGTTAATTTTGCACCTAAGGCACCAGAATCGAGTGCGGATTGAACCAGTAAGTTTAATTTCTCATCACTAACCCCTAATTTTTCCAGATCATGATGAGCAGCCGTCAACTTACGGCCCAGTGTAGCCACCTCATTATTACTGATAGCTTCCTTGCTATCTTTAGTTAATTGTCCGAGGTGTTCAATTAATGAGTTAGTTTCATCATAATGGTTGCTTAAACTATTTTTAACTGCGGTAATTGCGTCGCGGGTTGCGCCTTTAATTCCAGTATCACCAATTACCATGGTTGCATCGAGGTTAAGATCGATGAGGGTTCCTTTTTCACCCTTATGGAACCAAACTGGCTTGCTGGAACTAACGGTTGCTGCATCCAAACCACTTGGGCTACGGTGAGTAACTTCTTCCTCAACGTCGGCCCATTTTAATAGTGATTCACGGTCTAATGGAGATTGATAGTAATCAAAGATCGCACGTACAATTGCAACAGCACACGCAGCCGATGAGCCCATTCCCCGTTCTGCAGGGATGTCACTAGTAATTGTAACAGTCCAATGATCCGCAGCTCCATTAAAATGGTTTACCAACTGGCTAATTAGTTTTCGAATTCCTGCCATTTGCTCAGGAAGTTGATTGAGCGGACCATTAAAATAGCGACTTTGAATCATTTTTTCTTGTTCATGATTTTCAGCAATTGTGACTTTGGTGGTCACGTTGGGGAGGGGAAGTGCGATGGCCGGTTGACCATAAACAACACTATGTTCACCAATTAAGATGATCTTGGCATGACTCTTCCCAATTCCAATTTTTTGCATGGCCAATTATTTCAACCCACTTTCTAAAAAAAGTCCAACCACCATTCTAACATTAAACTGTTGTAAACAGCCAATCTTTGTTCAACCTTAATAATTCTTTGGAATGGTCAAGAGTCAAATTAAATAGTATTATAAAAGCAGTATCTTCTACGGAAAATATTTCACATAATAATTAACTTGACCAGAGGGGATTATTAACAATGAAAACTAAGCAAAGGAGACGCGGGCCGGTTTATTCAGTGGTGGATCTGGAGACAACCGGAACCAGTTTTAAAAATGGTGACCGGATTATTCAGATTGGACTGGTCTTAATTCAAGATGGTAAAGTAATCAACCAATTTGAAACCAGAATTAATCCATTAATGAAAATTCCCCGTAGCGTTCAACAGTTAACTGGAATTACTGATAAAGATGTTGCAAAAGCGCCATTTTTGGATGATGTTGCACAGACGGTTGAAAGCCTATTAAGCGGCACCATTTTTGTGGCGCATAACGTTAACTTTGATTTTCCATTTCTGAATCATGAACTGGAACGGGTGGGACGCGATCCTCTAAGGATTACAGCCATCGACACGGTAACGCTCAGCCAAATTTTAATGCCAACCGCAAAAAGCTATCGATTGCGAGACCTAACTAATTATCTTCATATTGAGCATGATCATCCGCACAGTGCAGTATCCGATGCCGAAGCAACGGGGGTGTTGTTAGTTGACCTCATTAAACGTTTGCGGCAATTACCAACAATTACACTCCAAAAATTAGTAGATTTGCATTTGAACTTACCATTTCAGACAGCCCGCATGTTTGAACGTGAATTAGATTGGCGAAAAGCACATCATCAACCGCTAAGTGACGATTTATACGTTAGTGGTGGAGTGGCTCTTCATAAGGAACGCCCACTGGTTGTTGATGATCAAAAAAAGAAAGCTTACCCGAAAACTAAACGACAAAAGCAACGCCTTTATGAAAACCATTTAGATTATCGACCAACCCAGTCTAAAATGATGAACGCCATTTATAATCACTTTAGCCGTGATGGCAATAATCAACTGGTGATTGAAGCTGGTACGGGAATGGGTAAAACATTAGGATATCTGCTGCCGTTGAGTTATTTAACATATCCTCAACATAAAATTGTGGTTAGTACAGCAACCAATATTTTGCAAACCCAATTAATTCAAAAACCGATGGATCAATTAAATAGTGTGCTGCCGTTTAAAATGTCAGCGGTACTAGTGAAGGGTAACTCACACTATTTAAACCTTAGTAAATTTATCCACTCACTAAGTGTGCATGAAGATTCCCAATTGGTTCAGCTTATTAAGGCGCAAATTTTAGTATGGTTATTGAAGACGACTACCGGGGACTTAGATGAATTAAACCTTAATTCACAACGGTCACCTTATTTCACAGAAATTCGTCATCACGGAGTACAATCGCTCTCCAAAGATGATCCGCTTTTTCGCGATGACTTTTTAGTGCGTCGGCAAAAGAAAGTTGCGGCCGCTAACATTATCGTTACTAATCATTCATACCTGGTTGCTCATGCGCAAGAGCTAGGTGCTACTAGTCCGTTAACCTATTTAGTAGTGGATGAGGCACAGCACCTGAGCAGAAGTGTTTTACAAAATTCTCGCGATGAAATTAGCTTTCAAAAAGCTTCATTCACTGTTAACCAGTTGCAAACGCTGATCTCAAGTGATGATGAGCAGACCCTTGCTCAGGTTTTTGACAAGCTACCATTAGGAAACTACAACATTGAATTGATGCGTGATGACCTAGTTGAAGTTCATGCATCCTTGGAAGATTTACAACAAGAACTGTATGGAAAATTCCTTAAAGACGTTAACATTGATAGCGTGGAAGATTTTATTGAACAGCCAGTAGATAATGAACAACTAAGGGATTTGTTATCGCCAGACGAGCCGTTGATGATGCGCTTTGAGCAAGCATTGGCAAGCCTGAAATTGCATTTTACAGCATTGGAACACCTCTTTCGGGCGCGGATGGATAGTTGGTTGAGTAGCGATCGATACATCATGAATCAGGTTGCCAGCCAAATGAGTGTCTTACTCAAAATTGATGAGCAGTTACGCTCGATGGTTCAAACGTTACGTAATGACAGTGATTCTGCAGTGTACTGGCTTAATGTCCGTCAATCTAGTGAACGCAGCACAATGCGATTGATGGGTGGCTTGCTGGTGACCAATCATTATTTGCGGGAAAATGTGTATGCTTATTTCTATCGGCAGCTATTTGTTGGTGCGACATTATTTACTTCGAGTCGCTCTAATTACTTATATCAGCAACTAGACTTAGATACCACTAATGTCAAGAGCAAGCGGTTCCCACCTGCATTTGACTACCAAAATAATGCACGTCTTTTTATAGCAAAGGATGCCATCATGCCAAATGATGACAATGATCATGACTACATTAACTACCTCAGTCAGAGTATTTATCGAATTGCTCAGGAAAATCAGTGTCAAACTATGATTTTATTTAATTCATTGGTGACAATTGAGCAAGTATATAGTTTGCTCAGACGAACTGATTTATTCAATCAACGGGATATATTGGCGCAAGGAATCAATGGCAGTCGTGAAAAGATCCTGAAGCAATTTGCCACCGGAACAAATTCAATTCTATTAGGGGCAAGCAGTTTCTGGGAAGGAATTGATTTGCCAAATAACCAGCTCCAACTACTGATTGTGACCCGGTTACCGTTTGATGCGCCTGACGAGGCCTTCACCAAGGCTGAACACCAATTGCTAAAACGGAATGGTAAAAATCCATTTTATAGTTCTGAATTACCTAAAGCGACGATCCGTTTACGACAGGGAATTGGTCGACTACTGCGAACTCCTGATGATTACGGGGTTGCTGTAGTGTTAGATTCACGATTGGATCACCGGCGTTATGGAAAAACAATTATTAAGGCCTTGCCAGATGATTTAAAGGTGAGTGCTGTAGAAACAAACCAAATTGCTCAACTGGTAAAAAAATTTCTAAAACAGGATCATCAGCATACAAATAACCAATAGATTTGGTATAATAACAAAAGTTTACTTGTTTGAGGAAGGAAAGACGCATGCAAAGTCGGCGAGACGTTCAACGTAAACAAAATCGTATTAATGGTATTAAAATATTCCGACGCGTGATACTGACCATTTTAGCCGTCATTCTGGTTCTTTGGATTTCATTTGCAATTGCAAATCATCCGCGAAGCCAGGCTCGACATGAGGCTTACGCAATGGCTAAAAAGTACGCTCACGTAAACAACCCGAATGGCTTTTATGTTTATAATCGTGAGAAAACTTATTACACAGTCACGGGGAAAAATCGTCATGGACAACAAGTCTTGGTAATGATTCCTGAAAAGGGCGGCAACATTAGCGTAATTAAGCAGTCTAAAGGAATTACTAGCCAACAGGCACTGTCAACGGTGCGCAATAAAGAAAATCCACGACGGATTTTACGGTCAGCTCCAGGATACTTTAATAGTAAAGTTGTTTGGGAAGTCACCTATATTAATAAAAAAGGTGCTTTATGTTATGATTTAATTAACTTTAAGACTGGACAATTCGTCCAACAAATTGATAACCTATAATTGTTATCTCAATATTAGGGGGAAAGATAATGGAAACCATCAAGATTAAAGATGCACCACAACACGTTAACGAACGGGTGCGCATCGGTGTTTGGTTAACAGACAAGCGATCAAGCGGAAAGATCGCCTTTTTGCAATTACGTGACGGGACTGCTTTTTTTCAAGGCGTTTTGCTAAAGAATAAAGTTGCTCCTGAAATCTTTGATTTGGCAAAACATGATCTGCGTCAAGAAAGCAGCTTCTATGTTATTGGTGAAATTCATGAAGATTCACGTTCTAAATTTGGCTATGAAATCCAAATTGAAGATATTCAACCAGTAGATGAAAGTGAAGATTACCCCATTGGTAATAAGGAACACGGAATTGACTTCTTGCTTGACGAACGTCATCTCTGGTTACGTTCTAAGAAGCCTTGGGCAATGATGAAGGTTCGTGACCGAGTAATTCGTGCAACTTATGAGTTCTTCGCAGATAATGGTTTCACAAAGATCGACCCACCAATTTTGACGGGGAATGCACCAGAAGGTACCACTGACTTATTCCATACAAAGTACTTTGAACAAGATGCATACTTGTCTCAATCAGGTCAATTATATGAAGAAGCCGGTGCCTTAGCCTTAGATCGAGTTTATTCATTTGGTCCAGTTTTCCGGGCTGAAAAGTCAAAGACTCGTCGGCACTTGATTGAATTCTGGATGATTGAACCAGAAATGGCCTGGATGCACCAAGATGAAAGTCTGGAAGTTCAAGAAAAGTACATTGCTTTTCTTATCCAGAAGTTAATTGATGATTGCAGTGAAGAACTGCAAATTCTTGGACGTGATCCGGAAACCCTTCGTCCATTTACAGAAACGCCATACCCACGGATTAGTTATGACGAAGCCATTAATTTGATGAAAGAAAGTGGCATGGATGTTCAATGGGGTGACGATTTCGGATCACCAGAAGAAACATTCTTAGCTGACCACTTTAGCAAGCCAGTCTTTGTTTTAAACTATCCAAAGAGCATTAAGCCATTCTACATGAAGAACCATCCAACTCGTGATGATGTTTATGTATGTGCTGACCTTCTGGCACCAGAAGGTTATGGTGAAATCATCGGTGGATCTGAACGTGAAACTGATTATGATACTTTATTAAAGGCTGTTAAGGATGCGGGCCTTGATGAAAAAGACTATGAATGGTACCTGGACTTGCGTAAGTATGGTTCAGTTCCGCACTCTGGATTTGGTCTTGGACTAGAACGGTTCATCAGTTGGGTAACCCTCCAAGATCACTTGCGGACAACCATTCCATTCCCACGGATGTTAAACCGTCTTTACCCTTAATATACAATTACAATAAAAAAGGCTCCACTGACTTTTTCGACGTCATTGGGGCCTTATTTGCTGATTTACTGAAGGAGGAACGCTGATGGATTTTATTGAAAAATATATTAATGCCGGTTCAACGTCCATTAGTAATATTTTACTGCACCATTATCATCAAATTGGAATGTCAACATCAGAATTAATGGTCTATTTAGAATTACGATCATACATTGACCGTGGTCAAGGCGATCCAGCGGTTAAACAAATTGCAGAGCACTTGGGAACTAGTGAAGACCAAGTTTATGACCTCATTAACCAAATGGTTAAGGATAAGTTGATGGTTCAAAAAATGAAAAAGAGTGATGATGGAAAAGAATCACTAGTCTACGATTTTTCACCTTTGATTCATAAATTGACGCGTTTGGTGGAGAATGGTGAAGATGTTAAGCAACAAAAACAAACTCAAAATGAACGCCAAAAATTATTTACGATGTTGGAGACGGAGTTTGGACGGATGCTTAACCCAATCGAGATGAGTCTTGTTAATGATTGGATTGACCAGGACCACTATGATATTGAAGTCATTAAATTAGCCTTGCGAGAGACAGTGCTTAACGGCAAGTATAATTTTAAATATATGGACCGAATTCTAAGTAATTGGGATCATCAGAATTTGAAAACTCCTCAGGCTGTTCAAGCTGCACTTCGTCAATTTGATGAACAGCATCATTATTCGAGTGGTCAGTCCAAGTCGACCCCACAGCCGTCTGGCCACCAAATTCCGATTTTTAAACTCGACTCGCTTAAAGATCAGAAACATAAGGGAAACTAAAAATAGTTAAGAAATAGTAGACTTCATAAAATGATAACAACGATTAGGTTATAATAAACATAATTAAAATCGTGGAGGATACATCAATGAAAATTACAACTAAAGTGATCGCTTTAGCGTTATTAACTACAACCATTGGGGCAGCCGCAATCGTTCCTGCCCAAGCTGTGATGGCAGACCAGCAAACCACTAATTCTGCCAGCAACAATAATACTTCAACTTTAACATCTTCATACGTTGTTTATGGTGCAGGGGCTCCCCAGAGTGTGTATACTGACCTGAATGATACGATGGATGTTGATTCAAACTTCAAAAAATTAACAGCAACCGCTGACGATTATCGGCAATACATTGGTAGTGATAATACTACTAATGCGGCAATGATCTCATCAGTAGCGATTACACCAACTGATCCTGGTTCTGGGGTCAAGGTCAATATTCGGAAGTATAATGGTAAATCGAATATTACAAAGGTAACAGCTCAACAGTATGCCATGGTTGCTCAGATGGCAGGGGTGACGGATATTACAATTAACGTGACCGCTAACCGACCTGTATCTGGAGAATCTGCTTTGACAGGGGTTTATAAAGCATTCGCAGCGGATGGGCACCAGTTAAACCCGCAAAATACTAGTGCTGCTAATTCCGTCATGGATGCTACACAAGATGCAATCGATGCCAACAGTAATGATAAGAACTACGCTGGTAAGTTGATGGCTGCTGTGGGGGATGTCTCCAAACAAATTGCGCAGAAAAAACAAAATAACAATGATTTGGCAACAAAGCAAGATATCCAAAACATGTTGGATCGGGCTTTAAAGAGTCGCGGAATTGATGATCAAACCACAAAGTCACAACAAAATAAGATCGTTAATTCACTAGTGACATTCCAAAATTCCCCAATTTCATCCAGCAAGTCATACGTTAACAATGTTTCGAATACCATTAATAACGTTAAAAACTCAAGCGGTAACTTGATGAATAAGGCTAAGGAATGGGCTAATAGTGATTCTGCTAAGAAGGCCGAACAACAAGCGTCTGGATGGTTCCAAAAGTTCATTGCTTGGATTCAATCTTTCTTTAATTAAGCAAAATCATCAATAAACTTAAAAAAGTTTCGTTAAATTGATAACGGAACTTTTTTTATTATGAATCGCTTTTGTTCGCCTGAATTTCACTTATTTTATGTTAGAATAAACCATATTTTTGAGTAAGGAGAGAAAGAGAGTGACAAATCATAATCAAGTAACCAAGGGGATCGCATGGGCAGCTGCTGCTTCATTTAGTTGGGGAATTTCAGGAACCGTCCTGCAACTAATTTCCCAAAATCTTGCAATTCCAGCACCATGGATGCTGTCCACCCGGACCTTTTTTACTGGACTGATTTTATTAATAATTAGTGCGATTGTATATCGCGGCAATATTTTTGGCGTCTTCAAGGATCGGGCTAGCCTGATCTCCGTTGTTACTTACGCAATTTTTGGTCTGGCGATGAACCTATTAACTTTTTACTACGCTATTCAAACGGGGAATGCCTCAACTGCGACAATTCTCCAATATCTGTCCCCATTATTTATTGTTTTGGGTTCAGTGATTTTCCAACGTAAAATGCCAATGCGCAGTGATTTAGTTGCCTTTGTTCTGGCCTTAATTGGTGTATTCTTATGTATAACGCGTGGTGATTTTACTCACTTAGCAGTACCATTTATTTCACTGCTTTGGGGATTAGGTTCAGGGGTAACGGCTGCATTTTATGTGGTTTTACCTCGTAAGGCCGCTGAGAAGAACCCACCACTGGTAGTGTTAGGTTGGGGAACAATGATTGCAGGAATCTTCTTTAATTGTTTCCACCCATTCTGGACTAACACCCCACATTTAACGGTGACGTTAGTATCTTCAGTAGCAACAGTAATGATTTTTGGTACGATTATTCCATTTGGACTGTTGTTGTATGCTTCACGGCTTGCACCATCAGATGTGATTAGTATTATGGATGCAGTTCAGCCCATCACGACCAGTATCTTAAGTGTGATTTTCTTCCACTTACACATTAACTTGGTCGAAGGGATCGGTATTTTAATCGTAATTTTTGCGATCTATGTCTTACAACGGGGACGTCGTGAAAACGGTGCAGTTCCAGCTGCAGAATTAAATGAAGATGAAGTTGATCTTCACTACTAGTTAATGTCTTTAAACTCCTAGCGTTCGGTGATTGAACGTTGGGAGTTTTTTATTATCCGAATTAATGAAGAAGTTTAGTTCTGAACAAATTTGGCTACCGGTTTAATCAAAACCCTGATTTAATAGGGAAAACGTGTATTTAAACTTGGGGAAACAATACACAAAATTGAATAATATGAAAAAAAGTTTAGAATGTTCAATGTAAGCGTATACAAAATAGAACTATAAGGAAGTGCAGACAATGGGTCAACTAGATTTTGAAAAATTAAAGCACACTCCACAATATGAAACTCTCCAAGTATTGAATGAAAATGGAGAAATCGTTAATCGTGATTTGATGCCGGATTTAACAGATGAGCAACTGGTTGAATTATTTAAGCAAATGATTTGGTCAAGAATTGTTGATGATCGTTCAACGAAGCTTAATCGTCAAGGCAGGTTAGGATTTTTCGCACCGACTGCTGGAGAAGAAGCTAGTCAGATGGCCTCTAATTTTGCAATGACCAAAGATGATTATCTCCTTGGCGGATACCGTGATGTTCCTGAATTAGTCAAGCATGGTTTGCCTTTGGCAAAAGCCTTCATGTGGTCAAAGGGAATGGTTAACGGTAACAAATATGAAAAAGAACTGAATGCGATGCCGCCACAAATTATCATTGGTGCCCAGTATGTTCAAACTGCTGGGGTTGCCCTTGGCTTAAAGAAGAAAGGTGCTAAGGCTCTAGCATATACATATACAGGTGATGGTGGAACATCGCAGGGGGATTTTTATGAAGGAATGAACTTTGCCGGTGCTTTTAAAGCCCCAGCACTATTTGTAGTACAAAATAACAAGTATGCGATTTCGGTTCCTCGTGAACTGCAAACGGCGGCCCCAGTTTTGGCACAAAAAGCGGTCGCAGTTGGTATTCCAGGGATTGTTGTTGATGGGATGGATGCTCTGGCAGTATATTCTGCTGCTAAGCAGGCTCGTGACTATATTATCGCTGGAAACGGGCCAGTCATGTTAGAGACACTAACCTATCGTTATGGTCCTCATACCTTATCTGGTGATGATCCTAAGCGTTACCGGACAAAGGAAGAAGAAGATGCATGGCACGCTAAAGATCCACTAGTCAGAATGCGGAAATTCTTAACTGATAAGGGCATTTGGAACCAGGATCAAGAAGATGCTTACGAACAAGAGGTTGAAAAAGAAATTAATCAGGCAATTCAGGAAGTTGAATCGCAACCTGCTGAATCAGTTACGGAATACCTGCAAAATGAATTTGTAGAGACACCGCCAGCCATTCAAAAGCAAATTGATGAAATTTCAACTAAGGAGGGCAAATAATCATGGCGAAGTTAACAATGATTAAAGCAATTACTAACGCCCTGGATGAGGAACTTGGTCGGGATGACAAGGTTCAAATTTTTGGTGAAGATGTTGGTAAAAATGGTGGTGTCTTTCGTGCCACTGATGGATTACAAAAGAAGTATGGGCCAGAACGAGTTTATGATACTCCATTAGCAGAATCGGGAATTATTGGTTTAGCTAATGGGTTAGCAATGCAAGGCTTTCGGCCAGTTCCAGAAATTCAATTTATGGGCTTTGTTTTCGAAGCATTTGATCAAATTGCAGGACAATTGGCCCGTGAACGATTCAGAATGGGCGGCTCACGAAACTTCCCAGTAACGATTCGGACGCCATTTGGTGGTGGTGTCCATACTCCTGAACTGCACTCCGACAGTTTTGAAGGATTGGTTGCACAGGTTCCTGGATTACGGGTGGTTGTACCGAGTGGCCCTTACGATGCAAAGGGACTTTTGATTTCATCAATTCGTTCCGATGATCCTGTAATTTTCCTAGAACACATGAAGCTGTACCGGTCAGTTAAAGAAGAAGTCCCTGATAAAGCATATACCGTTGCGTTAGACCAAGCTGCAGTTAAGCGAGAAGGAACGGATGTCTCGATCATTACATACGGATACTTGGTTCAAGCTAGCCTGCAAGCTGCCGCTGATCTGGCAAAGGATGGGATTAATGCTGAAGTTGTGGACTTAAGAACCATTGCTCCGCTTGATGAAGATACTATTTTATCATCAGTACGAAAGACTGGAAGGGTAGTATTGGTTCAAGAGGCACAAAAACAGGCTGGTGTGAGTGCCCAGGTAGCTGCGTTAATTGCTGAAAAGGGCATTTTGTCACTGGATGCGCCGATCAAGCGAGTTGCTGCTCCTGACACACCATACCCATTTAGCCAGGGTGAAACGGTATGGTTGCCTAATAAACAGGACATCGTCAATGCTGTTAAGGAAACCGTTAATTTTTAATGAGGTGAACAAAGGATGAGTGAAAAATACCAATTTAAATTGCCAGATATTGGGGAAGGAATTGCCGAAGGCACGGTTGGCGAATGGCATGTTAAAGAAGGCGACCAAATCAAGAAAGATGATGATTTGGTTCAAATTGAAAATGATAAATCTGTTGAAGAACTACCGTCACCGGTAGAAGGTACAATTGCTAAAATTTTGGTCCCAGCGGATGAAACGGCTCAAGTCGGCCAGCCGCTTGTCGAAATTGCGGTTGCTGATGGACAAGGAAATGTTGCTGATAAAGAATCAGCTGAAACAACAGTTCATTCGTCAGCAAGTACCACTTCTCAGAATCAAGATACCTATGAATTCAAGTTACCAGATATTGGTGAAGGAATTGCTGAGGGCAAAGTTGGCGAATGGCATGTGCAAGAAGGTGACTCCATCAAGAAAGATGAAGACTTGGTACAAATTGAAAATGATAAATCTGTTGAAGAGTTACCATCCCCAGTTGATGGAACTGTTACTAAGATTTTAGTACCAGCAGATGAAACAGCTCAGGTCGGGCAACCATTAGTAAGGTTAGCGGTTGCAAAAGGTCAGGGCAATGTTGATAGTAAACAACCCACACCAAGTACTAAGCAAGATTCAACAGCTGCTTCCAGTAAGCAACCATCGAATGACCATTCTCTTGCACAAGCCGACCATTCAGTTCCTGTACTAGCAATGCCTGCTGTTCGAAAGTTTGCGCGCGATCATGACGTTCAATTAAGTGCAGTTAAGGGTACGGGTCGTCATGGGCAGATCCTGAAGACTGACGTTGAAGCCTTCATGAATCAGCCGGCATCGTCAGCTGATCAACAACCAGCCAATGAACAACCAGTAAGCACTGCAAAGCCAAAAGTAAATGCTGATTTGGATTGGCCATCACACACTGAAAAAATGACTCCAGTACGGAAAGCCACTGCTAAAGCAATGATTAAATCAGCTAATGAAATTCCGATGATCCACTTATTTGATGAAGTGAATGTGGATAAGCTATGGGATCACCGCAAGAAGTACAAAGAATTGGCTAAGGAACACGGCGTACACTTAACATTTATGGCATATATGACCAAAGCCTTAGCGGTGATTATGAAAGAATTCCCAGTTTTCAATGCAACTGTTGATATGGATAACCATGCAATTAACTACCGTGATTATATTAATGTCGGTATTGCAACGGATACTGATCGCGGCCTGTTTGTTCCAAATGTTAAACATGCAGATTCAATGAGTCTCTTTGCCATTGCTAAACAAATCTTTCAAAATACTGCCAAAGCTAAGGATGGTAAATTGAGTGCAGATGATATGGGACACACTGGGATGTCAATTACGAATATTGGCTCAATTGGCGGTGGGTTCTTTACACCACTAATTAATTGGCCAGAAGTTGCTATCCTTGGCATGGGTAAAATTGCTCCTGAACCAGTGGTAGAAAATAACCAGGTTAAAATTGCTAAGATCTTAAAATTATCTCTTGCGGTTGATCACCGGATTATTGATGGAGCCACAGCACAACGTGCTATGAATCGGCTGAAGGAACTGCTAGCGGACCCAGAATTGTTATTAATGGAAGGATGATAGAACGATGGTTGTAGGAGA
The DNA here is from genome assembly GCF_016901675.1 of Limosilactobacillus coleohominis. GTDB lineage: Bacteria > Bacillota > Bacilli > Lactobacillales > Lactobacillaceae > Limosilactobacillus > Limosilactobacillus intestinavium. Next base: position 29,621 of record NZ_JACJKU010000002.1, on the reverse strand, counting down.
TTTTCCAATTGATTTAGATACGGTGGTCATCGGATCGGGACCTGGTGGGTATGTTGCCGCAGTTCATGCGGCTGAATTGGGCCAAAAGGTTACAGTGATTGAAGACAATGCTAAACTTGGTGGCGTTTGCCTACGAGTAGGATGCATTCCATCCAAGGCTTTAATTCAGGTTTCCCATGACTACCAGACAGCTCTGGGGTCGGCCAGCGAAGGAGTAGTTGCTGACACAGTTAAACTCGACTGGGACAAAGTACAAAAATATCGAGGGTCGGTCGTTCAACGGATGACGAATGGTGTTGCTTATCTCTTTAAAAAGAATCATATTGATGTCATTCATGGAAAAGCCTTTTTAAAAGATCAAAACAGTTTACGGGTCATGCACCAAGATGTCGCACAAACATATACTTTTAAAAACTTGATTATTGCCACAGGTAGTCATCCAATTGAAATTCCTGGATTTAAATTTCAGGGTCGTGTAATTGATTCAACAGGGCTATTGGAATTATCTCAGCAACCGAAGAACCTCATTATCATTGGTGGAGGATATATTGGATGTGAACTTGCGTCTGCTTACGCCAACTTTGGTACTAAAGTAACCATTTTAGAAGGAACAGATGCAATTTTAAGAAATTACGAAAAGGATATTGTTAAAATTGTACAAAAACGTTTGGAGCAACGAGGCGTTAAAATTATTACCAATGCAATGGCCAAAAGTGCTACAGACGGTGATGGTTCCGTAAAGGTTACATACAGTCTTGACGGTACCGAGCATTCAATTATGGCTGATGATGTTTGCGTCACTGTTGGCCGCAAACCAAACACCAAGGAAATCGGACTTGAGCAGGTTGGTATTCAAACAGACCAACGGGGCCTAATTAAAGTGGATGCCCAAGGACGAACTAATATTAATCATATCTATGCGATTGGTGATATTGTTGCTGGTGCGGCATTGGCACACAAGGCCAGTTACGAAGGGAAAATTGCTGCTGAAGCAATTGCAGGACAGAAGTCAGTTGTTGATTATCGTGCAATGCCAGCGGTATGTTATGTGGATCCAGAAATCGCAACTACTGGGTTAACGGCTGCTCAAGCCAAAGATCAAGGTTTAAGTGTAAAAACCGCTAAATTCCCGTTCTCTGCTAATGGACGAGCAGTTTCAATGCACTCTCCTGATGGGTTCGTCCGTCTAGTCTTTACTAGCGATGAACAGCAAGTTGTGGGAGCGCAGATTGTCGGAGCGGATGCTTCAGACCTAATTAGTGAGTTAACTTTAGCAATCGAATCTGGTGCAACAGTTGAAGATATTGCTCTAACTGTTCATCCTCATCCATCACTATCTGAAGCAATTATGGATAGTGCTGATGTTGGCTTAGGAATGCCGACTAATATTTAATTTGGAAAGAGTTTAGATTTATGAAATATTTAGCAATGCAGAGTCATGATATTCGTAGTAATTTAGCAACTGAGCAATACTTAATGAACAGCCAGCAAATCAAACCACCATTTATGCTTTTTTACATTGAAAAGGATTGTATTATTGTTGGTCGTAACCAAAATACGCTTGAAGAAATTAATCAGCAGTATTGTGAGGAGCATGGCGTGACAGTTACTAGAAGGTTATCTGGTGGTGGCGCTATGTATCAAGATATGGGAAACCTTTGCTTCAGCTTTGTAGTTCCCGCTGATCAAATTCGGTTTGGTGACTTTAAGGATCTTGTGAAACCAGTTGTGGACGCCCTTCATGAAATGGGGTGTACGGGGGCCAAAGTCACGGGACGCAATGACATCGTTGTGGACGGTAAGAAATTTTCTGGCAACGCGATGTATACTCGAGATGGTAAAGCATTTTCTCATGGTACCTTGATGTACAATGTGAATACTGATTCTGTTGCTGATGCTCTTCATGTCCCCAAAGACAAAATTGCCTCAAAGGGGATTAAGTCGGTTCGGTCACGGGTGACAAATATTATGCAGTACTTAAAACCTGAATACCAAAATTTGTCAACGGAAGAGTTTCGTGATGAATTAATTAAGAAAATTTATCATACTGACTCACTGAAGGCCGCTCAACAAAATGAGTATCACTTAACGTCAGCTGACAATGCAGCAATTGATAAAATTGAGCAAGAGTTATACAAAAACTGGGATTGGGTATACGGTAAATCACCAGCTTTCACCATTAAGAAACGTCACCACTTCACTTCTGGAACAATTGACGCTCGGATGTTAATTGAAAAAGGAAAAATCGTAAATGTAAAAATTTATGGTGATTTCTTTGGCACTGGTGACGTTCATGATATTGAAAATGAATTGCAAGGTTTAAAATATGATCCGCAGACATTACGTCAGGCTTTGAATCAATTTGATCTAAATAAATACTTTATGGGAATTGATCCCGCGGATGTTGTTAATTTGATTGCCGAACAGCATTAATCAATCAACGGTGTTGAACTATTTATAAAGGCTCGACACCGTTTTATGTTATGAACGAGGAGCTACTATGAAACAGAAGGAGGAATAGTAATGCAGTGGTATCCAGGATTTTACCAGTTGACTCATGATTTTAGTGCATTACCATTCCATTATTCTGAATTGCGTCAAAGCATTAAGGTCACAACTAGTCTGGCTGGCAGTTGTTGTCGACTAAAACTGACCAACCGTTATGGTCGCCAAAATCTGATCTTTGATAAAGTGATTTTAGCGGATAATTCAGAATTTAAAAACAGTCATCAAATATATTGTCATCACCAGGAACAGATTGTGATTCCCCGGGGGCAATTTCTTTTTACGGATCCAGTGCTGATGCCAATTCATGCTGGTCAATCGTTATATATCCAAATGGAAGCCACTCGACCACAAACATATGCAGATTTTGCTTCTACGTATCACCCTGGAATAACGAATGCGACCATTTCACGTGGAATATCAGCTGCGCCCTCATTCAACAATCATTGGCACTCTCGAAAAGGCTGGTTTTCACTAGAAAGCCTTGAGGTCCAAACTGACCGTCCGGTATTTCAAATTGAAATTACGGGTGACTCTTTGGTAGAAAGTGGCATGGTTACAGAACCACTAATTCAGTATTTTAATCGTCAATTTCCAAATCGGCTGGTTTGGTATCAAACAGGAATTGCGGGCAATCAACTGATGCTTGATGCACCAGTTGAGGAGCCGCTTTATGAAACCTTTGGGATTAGTCTTCTGCACCGTCACCAGCTTCAAGAAACAAATAGTAAACTCACATTAGCAATAATTGGGACGAATGATCTGCTATTGCCGTACTATAGTCGGCTTATTGCTGAACAAAATGTAACTCCACAACAGTTGGCACTAGGATTTCAACGTTTACGCTATCAGTGTCGTCTCAATAAAAGTAAATTATTAACGACCACCATTGCTCCATTAAGAATGTTTGATACAGCAAACTTGCAACCATCTGAAGAGATTATTGATCGACAACGTCAACTGCTCAACCATTTCCTTTTACAACAGCCTGGAGTAGTTGATGGTGGAACTTTATTAACTGATCATGATACCGGCCAGCTAAGATACCAATACGATTTTGGCGATCATCTTCACTTGAGTCCAGCTGGGGGTCGACAAATTGCTAAGTTGTTTATTCCGCTAATTCAGCATGAAATAGATGAAAAAAGCCGTTAACGCAAACGCGTTAACGACTTTTTTAATTAATTACTGATTACCACCTGCAGCAGGTGAGGTGGAATTCGAAGGTGGCGTAGTACTGTTCGTATTATTGTTACTTTCACTAGTAGCATTGGTTGATGCACTAGAAGCGGAACTCGATGATTCATGATCACGACCACGACTTTCAAAGAATGAACTGACAGAGGACGAAAGATCTGAATCAGAACTTGAACTTGCAGAAGAATCCGAATTGCTACTGTCACTATCATCAATTGCAGTGTATTGAAGAGCCCACTTGGAATCCTTAACAACCAGTCCTTTTCGTCCACGATAACGAACTGCTTCAACGGTATCTGGCATTTTCCAATCACTAGCGTGGTTTTTACCATCCAGATAATCCATGATTGCCCGATACAGCATAATTGCAGAACGTTCATAGGCACTGGAAATGGAATTCTTCATTGGTTGATCGTATCCGGTCCAAACAGCAACTGAATAGTTCTTAGTATAACCTGCCATCCAAGAATCCATGACGCCAGATTGACTATGACCAGAAGGATAGTTAGTAGTCCCGGTCTTACCAGCTTGGTGAACACCGCTGATGTGAGCCGCTGTTCCTGTACCATCTGAGCTATCAATAACACCCTTGAGCATATAAGTAATCATGTAGGCTGTTGCTTTACTCATTGCACGCTTACCATTCTTACCGTAGTTAATGCTCTTACCATCCTGGGTTGTAATCGAAGAAATGTAGTAAGGCTTATAATATGTACCACCGTTAGCAAATGCGGCATAAGCAGCAGAAACTTGTAATGGGGAAACATATAAACCAATCCCGTTGTTTAACGTAAAGGCCTTCTTTTGAGAGATTCCTAATCCGTTTAAGAAGGTTGTTGCTCTAGAAATTCCAACTTTTTGCAAAGCACGAATAGCTGGAATGTTCCGGGATTGAACAAGTGCATCTTGCATTGTCATTGTCCCTTTGGTTTGGTTATCAAAGTCATGCAGTTCAGTATTAGTTCCTGGCCACGTAAATTTAGTATCTCTTAAAGTATAGAAAGTAGGCCAGTTTAAGTATTCAATTGCAGGACCATAATCCATTAATGGCTTTGCAGTGGAACCTGATGAACGGTTGGTTTGGACAGCCCGGTTTAATCCATAAATGGTGTTACCCGTATGACGACCACCTAGCATGGCAACCACTTGACCATTGTGAGGGTTGGTAACGGCTACACCGGTCTGCATTTGGTCACTTTGGAAAGAAACAGAATTATTAGCAGCGTTATACAACTTTTGCTGAGCGCCAAGGTCCATATTGGTATGAACTTGCAAACCGTCTGTTTGAGGGTTATAGCCCTTTTGTTCAAGTTGGGCTAATACCTCTTTGACATAGGCATCAACAACTGGTTCTTTTACGTTAACGTCATTAGTCTTGGTATTACCGTGTGAACTATCTAATCCCTTAGTAACTGACTCTTGCTTAGCTGAATCGGCTTGTGCTTGAGTAATGTATTTACTCCGAACCATTGCGTTCAACACTTGGTTACGCCGGATGGTAGCTGGTTGAGTATCTTTAACGTCTGGGTTGTAATACGTTGGGGATTGAGGAATTCCGGCCAACATTGCCATTTGAGCTAATGATAGTTCGTCCAGATCTTTACCATAATAGTACTGAGCAGCGGTCTTCATCCCGTAGACACCATTACCCATGTAGACCTTGTTAATATAAAATTCAAGAATTTCATTTTTGGAGAAGTTCCGGTCAACGTTAATTGCCAGCCATGCTTCTTGCGCCTTACGCTTAAAAGTACGATCAGAAGCAGCAGTAGAAAATACGGATAATTTCACCAATTGTTGGGTTAGGGTACTCCCACCCTGGGTACCATCAGAACGATGGAAAACGTTATTTAAGGCTGCTCCCATAATTCTGGTTGGATCAACCCCATGATTCTTATAGAAACGCCGGTCTTCAATTGAAACAACTGCGTGTTTTAAATTGTCAGGGATTTTACTTGATTTTGCGTACTGTCGTTTTTGAGCACCCAGCCGAGAAACAACCTTATTGTTTGCATCATAAATGGTAGTTGTCGACTGACTTGCTAATTCATTACGACTAATTTTTGGTGCACTTGATGCCCAAAAGAAGAACAGGGCGGCACCGCTAATAATTAACAATACGATGATCCCGACGACCCATAGAAAAATCTTTTTGATTAACGGTCCGCGACCTTCGCTTTCCGCCAAGTCATCTTGACGACGACTAGGGAATTCATCATTATTCATGCTTTTCTCCTTTTTCATAGATGGCAATTAATTGGTCAATTGCTGGTAAATATTGCAGACGGGGATTCAGCCCGTATTCGACTTTAATGCCATCCTTTTTAATGGTTGCAAGGGTAATAGAACTCTTACCGCCATTCTTTTGGTCTTGCCAATATTCAAAGAGCTTGGTAGCCGGCAATAAGTATAACAGATCTAACGTAGTAAATTTAATAAAAGCAAAACAAATTCCACCTTGTGCAACACAGGCCATCAGATGATTAATTTGATGTTGATGGAAATTTTTAAGCGGAAACGATCGCTTATTACGGGTTTCCTTTGCATCAAAATCAATATAATACCCTTTATAGATGCCATTGTAATCCGTAGTAGAAGGGCGTCTGAAATAGGCCTCCCTAATTACTGCCGCACTCCTTTTCGGATAGTCGACCTTCACAAGTTGGATTGGGGTCGGCTTTTTGTGGATTACTGCCTGATGAGTTGCCAGGTAGTATTGGTTGCTTTCATTAATTTCCTTTTCCAAGGACATTCCCCGCTTACTATAAGTCGACTGATATCGGGATGTTTTTTTATTCACCAGTGGCTTTTGAAAATGAACGGGTCCTTGACCGCTTGGATAATGAATACTCATTGTGGCTCCTCCCTCAATTAAATGTTATTATACCAAAGAAATAAATAATGATTAAATACCAGATGAGATTATGGGGTGAAATCGTGCGGAGATTATGGATAACAGGTTACAGTTCCTATGAATTAGCTGTTTTTAAGGATTATGATCCGAAAATCAAGGTTATTAAAAATGTATTAAAAAATGAACTTACGCAGCGTTTAGACTCATCGGAAGATGAATTTTGGCTCATTTCTGGTCCTCAAATGGGAGTTGAACGTTGGGCAATCGAAGTTGGCAATACATTGAAAAAAGATTATCCGCAATTAAAGACCTCTATTATGGAACCCTATCTTAAAGTGGCTGAACGCTGGAATGAACAGAATCAAGTAAAGCTAGCAACAGCACTAAAAAATGTTGATTTTCATGCTCCAGTCAGTAATCAACCCTATCAATCTCCGCAACAGTTACGAAATTATCAGCAGTTTATGCTGGATCATTCTGATAGTCTCCTCATTATATTTGATCCTGACCGCGAATCAGAAGGTGAGCAGACAAGCAAGCCTTCATGGGATTATCGCGCCGCTAGAAAATATCAGGAACATCGTGATTATGAAATTCAAACGATCACCTTTGATGATTTACAAGACGCAGCCACTGAACTGGCAGAACAAGAGCATCCAGATTATTAAGAATTTGTGCTGATTTTGGAATAATCTCAATTGCATCCTTGTAATTCTGCTGGTTTTTAGGTAAAATATCTACGTTGTCGGATAATTTTTAAATTTGAGGTGTTAAAGTTGGATAATATTAATTTCACGCCACAAGATATTTTGCATAAGCAATTTAAAGAAAAAAGCATTGGTAAGGGTTACGACGTTGATGACGTTGACTCATTCTTAGATGATGTTATTAAGGACTACGATACTTTTAACAAGGAAGTTCAAAGTCTGCGTGACGAAAATGAACGTTTAAAGTCCAAGGTTGACGAATTAAATCGTCAAGTTGAAGTTGGTTCATCAATTGGTGCACCTGCTCAATCCAATAGCCAACCAGTTTCCAACGCTACAAATATGGATATCTTAAAGCGATTATCTAACTTGGAACGTCGGGTATTTGGTTCTCAACTTGATAACGGCGATGACGATTCACACCTTCTTTAATTTTATCCGTAAAATCTGATCAATATTTGCAGGTTTTGGGTAATCGAGCACGGTGTATGCCGTGTTAGGAAGGTCCATGCTCGCACGGGCTGCGATGCCCGTAGTGTTTGTGCTCGCTGAAACGATAAGGCGGGGCACCGGTGATCCGGTGACGGCGGAAAAAGCGGCTAAGGTTTCGACTATGCCCCAGTATTCCTGAAAAGTGCCACAGTGACGAAGCAGTATTGGAAACAATGCTGATGGAACGCGGTAAACCCCTCAAGCGGTAAACCCAAACTTACGGTAGGGGAGCTTTGGATAACGAATTGAAGTGATTCCAGGGGAGTGTCTTAAGACACTGAGATAGATGATTACCACTGCATAATTAATACCTGATAATTATGCTTTGACAAAACATGGCCTACAGAAATCTGCATATCAGGTGCCCGGTTCGCCGGGCTTTTTTTATTGTTCAAAAAATCTGAATGAGAGATTGGCACCAATTTTCAATTTACTAAGTCACTGTTTGCAATGATAGTTATTATCTTATTAATTCAATGATTGAAAGGTTCAAAAAACAGCGTTAAAATTAATATTGTTAACTGAATTACTTTGGGAGGAAATAAGTAATGAATAGTAAAAAACAGCTGACGGCCTTACTAATGACTGCAGCTTTAGCAGGATCAGCAATGATCACACCAACGGTTTTGGCTAATACTACTGGACAAAGCATTGAAGAACAAGCTGATATCACTAACTGGGTAGCAAATACTCCACAGCAAATCAGTAATAACATGGTAATGCAACACATTAATACTAATGATTTGAATGGTACTAAATATATCGTTCAATGGGGTGATACTCTGTCTGGAATTTCTGCCGCAACAGGTATCTCAGTCGCTAAAATTGCCTATGATAACCATATTCAAAATATTAATTTGATTTACGCTGGGCAAACCTTGATTTTAAACAAGAATGGTAATGTTCCACAAAACTATCGTCCACAAGGGGATCCAAACCTGGTTGTTATCTCAAAGACTACGATTAACAATGGGCCTAAGAACGTCACATTCGTAGTCAGCCCCAAGGTAACGACTAAGAATTACCAAAGCAGTAATGGTGATACAACTACTACTAATAATTCCACCACAAATACTACAACTGATAATGATGACGATAATTCTTCAACAGGAACTCAATCACACAGTAAGCACAGCAAGTCCAACAATTCATCAACTTCGAACGAAGATATGGATGCAAACAAACTGGCTAAGCAACTGAAGACAGCAGCTGGTAGTAATGGTGACGATGTTTCTTACAATGCTTATGATGATAATGATTCCGACAGTATGAAGTCGGTTGATTTGGATGATGACACTGATGAAATCAATTCACTAGTTCAAAAGGGTACCAAGAAGAGCATCAGGAAGGCTGAATCCCTAATTAAGAGTCATCTGAGTGATGATGACGACGAAGCTTACGTTGACTATCAAGATGGGGAAGTTTCTGTGTACACTAAGAAGAAGTCGGATAAGAACAGTTCATCCAGCGATGACAAAGACTCAAGCAGCCAAAATGATGATAGTGATAGTGACAACAGCAGTAACCAATCACAAGATACCAACGACGACTATGATGCTGATGAGGATGATGACTAATGACAACAATGACACGGAAAGCTAAGACAGTTTGGGGAGTTATTATTGTCGTTTTACTAATCCTTGTTGCGGGGTACGCCTTTTGTACTCACCGCGTCGCCAGCACGGTTCCAGGACATGTTTATCAATATACTAGTGTAAATGGTAACAATAAGTTATACATGGCCTTTTCAAAGGATTCAGACCGGGTAGTTGTTACTGCAGATAAATCGAAAGCGTTGAAAGCTAATCAGAGCGATAGTAACTTCGAGTCTATTTATAATAAAGAATCTAAGAATGGTACTTGGCAGTACTTAGCAAAGGGCAGTCATATGACTTTGTCTAAGACACAGTCAGGACAAAATTCTCGCTGGCAATATAATCGGGTGCTTGTCCTTGGTAATAAAATGTACGCAGGTAGTTTTACATATAAAATTGCCAATGCTGGGCAAGGGATTGACCACAAAAACACTACTTTCCAAAAAGTAGAATAACAATGATGAAACCAGAAAGATGGTGATTTGTCTTTCTGGTTTTCTTCGTTCATAATGATGATAATTACTTGGAGGTAGGACTATGGATGAATTTGCGATTAATTTGGCTGACCACCAAGGGCCAGTGGCTGTTCAGCAACTTACCAAGCATCATTTGCTAATTACCGGACAAACCGGAAGTGGTAAGACCACCACGACCCTAGCTTTATTGAGCAAACTACAAGCTAAAAACGTGACTACCATTGTTTTTGATCCGACTGGTGAATACACTCAGTTGCCAAATGCAACAGTTTACCGGTTGGGGGATAATGCATATTTTGATGTTGGTCGAATGAATGGTGAGCAGTTGGTTCGTTTAACGGGAACGCAAAATGAATTAATACCATTTGTTAACCGGGCAATTGCATCGCTGCAAATTATGCAAAATATCATTGGTAAGCAACAACTAATGACCAAAATAAACATACCGATTAAAGATTATCAAGAAAAGTTGCTTCAGTTGGGTACATGGTCAAAAGGCTATCCTGTCCAACTGCTACCTCAGCAGATTATAGAAGAAATGATCATCCCATTTACGGATGAACGAGCAGATTATTCACTAATGGGCCAACAGTATGATCGGCAATTGATTAGGAACCTTTGGTTTGGCATCAGTCAATTTCGAGAAAAAATGATGGGACAAGAGTTTCGAACATTATTCGGGATTCGACGGACTTCAAAAAAGCCATTAATAGAATTAGGCTATGTGTTACAAATGTTTTTGAATCAGGCAAGTCTTCACAAGACCCTTGTGATCGACTTATCCATTCTTAAACACTATGAAGATTGCCAACGCGAGCTTATTTCGATGTTGCTAAAACAAGTTCTGAATTATCGGTTACATCATAACCCAACCCTACCAGTAAAAATAGTGATTGATGAAGCTCACCGCTATTTACCGAACGAAGATCGACTATTTAAAAATGGAATATTTCAAATAGCTCGTGAAGGCCGCAAGGGGAACCTTTCATTAATATTGACTACGCAGTCTCCTTTAGATCTACCAAATCGCTTGCGTTCACAATTTGCTAATCTCGTCATTCATCACCTAGCTGATTCAGAGGAAGAAAGGACTTTAAATTTAAAAGGTAAGCAGACGGCCACCGATTTGAAAGTTGGGGAAGCCTTTGTAAAAATTGGATTAGAGCCCTTTAAAAAAGCCCAAGTGAACATGCCGGGATGGTATCGAAAGGAGAATGCTGCATGGCATATATAAAGGAGTTGCGCGATCGCGTTGGTAAAATGCCGTTAATCATGACTTGTGCCTCAGGAGCATTATTGGATGATCACCACCGTGTTCTTCTACAACATCGTGCAGATACCGGAGATTGGGGATTTCCGGGTGGCTATATGGCTTATGGGGAAACATTTCGCCAAACCGTTGTGCGCGAATATAAGGAAGATGCGGGGTTATTAGTCAAACCAACCAAGTTGTTGGCGATGCAGGATGATGACAAATATACCTATCCCAATGGGGATCCAGTTCAACCGATCAATGCGTTCTTCTTGGTAGAATTGGTTAGCACACATCAATTTTCAACCAAACCAACTGAGACAGTAGAAATCAAGTACTTCAGTATTAATGAGCATCCAGCCTTTTTTAATAAGCAACATTATAAAATGTGGCAAATTATCAGAAATTATGTTTTGAATTTGGCGATTTCAAATTAAATTGTTACAATACTTTTATTACACAAAACGAGGTTATCAATTGTGAAACAATATCAACTAATTGCGACAGCAGCATCAGGAATCGAAGCGCTTGTTGGGAAAGAACTGCGCCGGCTTGGTTACGATACTCGGGTCGAAAATGGTCGGGTTCGTTTTGAAGGGAATATGGCGGATGTGTTAACCACTAATATTTGGTTACGTACTGCTGACCGGATCAAAATCGTGGTGGGCGAATTTGATGCCAAAACATTTGATGAATTATTTGAGCAGACTAAACGGCTACCATGGGATGAACTGCTCCCGCTAGATGCCAACTTTCCGGTAGAAGGGAAAAGTCACCGTTCCCAGCTACACAATGTGCCAACTGTTCAAGCCATTACTAAAAAGGCAATTGCCGAAAAGATGATGGCAGTTTATCATCGTCGGACAAACCTCCCCGAAACCGGTAATTTATACCCACTGGAAGTAGCTATTAATAAGGATCATGTTTTGTTAACGCTTGATACTACTGGTGAAAGTCTCTTTAAACGTGGATACCGCCGCGATAAGGGTGGCGCTCCTTTAAAGGAAAATATGGCGGCAGCGCTCGTATTACTAGCTCACTGGTTCCCCGACAACCCGTTTGTTGACCCGGTTTGTGGTTCAGGAACGATTCCAATTGAGGCTGCATTAATTGGCCATAATATTGCACCGGGCGTGAATAGGTCTTTTGTTTGCGAACAATGGACCAATTTGGTCCCAGAGGGGTTACCTGATGATATTCGTGACCAGGCAGATTCTAAAGCTGACTATGATGTTGAACTGGAAATTCATGGTTATGATATTGACCAAAATATGATTGAAATTGCACAACGGAATTCACAAGCAGCTGGCCTAACCCACGACATTACTTTTAAACAGTTGGCTGTTAAGGATTGGCATACTGATCAAATCAATGGTGTGATTGTCGCCAATCCGCCATATGGTGAACGACTTGGTGATAAAGAGACCGTCCATGAGTTATACCGCCAAATGGGCGAATTATACCGACCAATGACGACGTGGAGTAAGTACATTTTGACGGCTGATTTGGAGTTTGAACGGTATTATGGAGCACCAGCGACGAAACGTCGGAAACTTTATAACGGTGCTTTACGGACAGACTTATTCCAGTACTGGGGTAAGAAAATTAGAACTGCCAAGAAGGATTAATAAGATTATCAACAATACCTAAACAGGCCATAAACACTCATCTCAAACGAGTGCTTATGGCCTGTTAATTTGAATGTTAAAAATCAGATTTTGTCCAGAGGCACTTTATGCTGTGGTGCAGGATAAACTCGATCGAGACGCTTTAAATCGTTTTCAGTGAGAGTGATATCTAAAGCATCAATGTTATCTTGAACGTGTTGGATTTTACAAGCTTTTGGTAGGGGCAAGACATTATGGTTACGAGTTATCCAAGCGAGCATAATTTGTTGTGGAGTGACTTGATGTTCTTCGCTGATTTGCTTAATGACACTGTTTGGTTGAATAAAGTTCCAACCAACCGCATGAAATGGAGAATAGCTCAGAAATCCGATATGATGTTGGTGCTGCCACGGGAGAAGGTCAAATTCAACCCCGCGACTAGTCAAGTTATACAAATCTTCATTTGCGAAAACGTGATCACCATTCGGGACGTTCATGAGATCTTCCATATCAGATAGGTCAAAGTTAGATACTCCCCAATAACGGATTAGACCTTCCTTTTGCAATTGTTCGAGTCCTTCGACTGTTGATCGTAAATCTGCGTTAGCACGCCAATGTAAAAGGTATAAATCGAGGTAGTCAACTCCTAATCGTTGGAGACTTTTTTCTAAACTTTTTCGTTGAAGGCGTGGTGTTGCATGTTGGGGCAAAAATTTAGAAATCAAAAAATACTGATCACGGTCAATTCCTTTTAAGGCATCGCCAATAACATCCTCACTGTTACCATAACTTTCAGCTGTGTCAATCACGTTGATACCATGACTAAGTCCATAACGAATGGCTTTTTGTTCAGCTGCGATGTCTCCTGACAGGGCTGCACTGCCAATACCGATTTCTGATAGCTTTTCACCATTAATGTTGAGATAATGCATATATATTTGCTCCCTTTATACCGATTAATGTCATTGTTATTATAAACAATTAATTGGAAGTGTTCCATAATCAAAATGAATCAACCACTATGAAAAAAACGTATTTCACTAACCATTACAAAAGTTTTATACTTATATTTGGAAACTTTACTTACTAAAAATAATTTAACTTTGAAAAAGAGGAATATGATGAAACAAATTAATGAAGGCTATTTTGATGGTGAACGGCCACTATTTAAAGAACATAACGCTGAAATTATTGATACTACTTTTGGTAAGGGTGAATCACCACTTAAAGAAACCCACGACCTAAAACTGGATGGGGTAGTATTTACTTGGAAATACCCACTCTGGTATTCAAAGCATATTGAAGTTAATGATACTATTTTCGAGACAATGTCCCGGTCAGGAATTTGGTATACGGATGACATTAATATTCACGATTCTGATTTGCAAGCTCCAAAGCTTTTCCGTCGTTGTAAAGAAGTTACATTAAAGAACGTTTACTTTTCGGATGCAGACGAGACCCTGTGGACATGTGATGATGTTGATATCAAAAATGTTCAAGCTCGTGGTGACTACTTTGGAATGAATAGTTCCAATATTCGGATTGGTAATTTAGACCTGATTGGCAACTATTGTTTTGATGGTGGAAAGAATATTGAGGTTCACAATTCCAGATTTGTATCCAAAGACGCTTTTTGGAACTGTGAAAATGTTACGATTTATGACTCTAAGATTAGTGGCGAATATTTAGCCTGGAATACTAAAAACTTAACGTTGGTTAATTGCACAATTGAAAGTGATCAGGGACTTTGTTACCTTGATGGGATCAAGTTGGTAAACTGCAAAGTATTACGGACTGACCTTGCTTTTGAATACTGTAAAAACATTGATGCAGAGATTACAACAAATGTTATGAGTGTTAAGAACCCGATTAGTGGCCGCATTCACGCTCACAAAATTGATGAAATTATTATGGATGACCCAGAAATTGACCCAAATGCAACTACGATTATTCAAGATGTAAAGGAGTAATTGATTATGACTGAATATCCGGAAGCGGTAGACCGTCGACATACTAATTCAGTAAAGTGGGACGTTAAAGATGGCGAATTACCAATGACGATTGCAGATATGGACTTTAAGACCAGCCCGGCAATTATCGAAGCAATGAAGGATAAGCTGACCCTGGGAGCATTCGGATATGAAGACATTCCAGCCGAATACTTTAATGCGGTGGCTGATTGGTATGAAAAGCAACACCATTTCCGTCCCCAAACTGATTGGATGATTTTTACAACTGGGGTGGTGCCAGCGATTTCATCAGCTGTTCGGCGTCTGACTTCGTTAGGTGACAATGTGCTGGTACAAGCTCCTGTCTATAACATTTTCTACAATTCAATCGTGAATAGCGGTCGCCATGTGGTATCAAGCGACCTGGTTTATGATGTTGAACAACATTCCTATTCAATTGATTGGGAAGACTTGGAGAGTAAACTTGCTGATCCGTTGACTAATTTGATGATTCTGTGTAATCCTCATAATCCAGTTGGAATTATTTGGACGCGTGATCAGTTAATTCGTTTAGCCACGCTTTGCCGTAAGTATCATGTTAAAATCTTTAGTGATGAAATTCATGGTGATTTCACATTTAATGAGCAGGGTTATGTACCAATGTTCAGTTTACCAGAAGAGCTTATTCAAGATCTCGAAGTTGCAGTCTCACCAAGTAAGACCTTTAATGTAGCCGCTTTGCATGCCGCTACTGTGATTGTGCCAAATGCTAATTTACGTGCCCAAGTGAGCCGAGGATTGAATAGTGAAGAATTGGCAGAGCCAAACTTAATGGCTATTCCGGGAACGATTGCTGCCTATGAAAAGGGCTCTGAATGGTTAACTGCTGTTTTAGATGCTATTCAGGATAATCGTAAGGTTGTGAGTGATTTTATTAATGATCAACTTGCGGATGTAATCACTGTTGTTCCTGGACAAGCAACCTATTTGATTTGGCTTGACGTCCGTAAGTTAACTGATGATTCTGATGCTTTAGCTAAATTTATTCAAGAGAAAACTGGCTTGATTTTATCTGCTGGTAATATTTATGGTGGTGACGGCCATAATTTCTTGCGGATGAATGTGGCATGTCCAACCAAAACCGTCCTCAGCGGTCTTGACCGCTTAGCGCGTGGAATTGCGGAATGGCAACAAAAATAATGTAATTAAAAGAGGCTGAGCTGGTAAACCCAACCTCTTTTTTTGGAGGAACAATATGCGTATTTTTAGGCAGTTAAACTGGTTCTTTAAGGAACAATGGCGAGAATATCTGGGCGGCGTAATTGCGCTGATCTTGGTAGCAATCTGTAATGTTATTCCAGCACGAGTAATCGGTAATGTTGTTGATGCCATTAGTGATCATCGGGTTACTTCAGGATGGCTTGCCTTTTGGGTAGGAGTAATGCTGATCGCTGCTGCTGCTCAATACTTATTACGATTTGCATGGCAAAGACTAATATACGGCAGTTCATACGTGTTAGAACGCCAACTCCGTGGACAACTGTTTGCTCACTATTTAAACATGGATCCCACTTTTTACCAAAAATGGCGCACCGGTGACCTTATGGCACATGCGACAAATGATGTCGAGGCAGTTCGTGAAGTTGCTAGTTACGGGATCCTGACTTTGGCCGATTCCATTATTACTGGGGGATCAATGATTATTGCGATGGGAATGTTTGTCAGCTGGCGGTTAACGCTTTTGACGTTGATTCCTTTACCACTATTGGTGGTACTCGCGAATCGTTTAGGAAACAAGATTCATGAGTCTTATGGTAAAGCCCAAGCTTCATTTGGGGATCTCAATAATAAAACCCAAGAAAGTGTCAGTGGAATGCGAGTATTAAAATCATTAGGTCAAGAAAAAGCTGACCAAGAAGATTTTAATCGTTATGTTAAAAGAACCTTTGATGCTAATCGGCGAGCTTATTTTTGGGATGCATTGTTTAATCCAGCGACAACACTCATTATGGGGTTGTCGTATATAATTGCTATCGGTGTTGGTGGCTGGATGGTTATAAAACAGCAGTTAAGAGTGGGACAATTGGTCACAATGATGACTTACCTTGGTGAGCTTGTTTGGCCGCTTTTTGCAATTGGAACACTCTTTAATACGTTAGAGCGTGGTCGAGCAAGTTATGATCGGATTAGTCATTTACTAAACGAAAAAAATCATTGGCAAAAGCCCCAGAGCCACCTTCAAATTTCCGTTCCAGCTAACTTAACGGTTGACGTGGATCAATTTGGGTATGAAGACTCAGTTGAACCGGTATTGCATGACATTCATTTCAAGGTTAAACCAGGTGAGATGGTTGGAATTGTTGGTCCCACTGGAGGTGGCAAGTCTACTTTGATGCGGTTATTAATTCGGGATTTCGATCGTTATACGGGAAGCATTAAGCTGGGGAAACATGATATCCGCGAAATTGCTCATGATCGTTATTTAGCAAACATTAGCTATGTTCCCCAAACCAGTTTTTTATTTTCAACTAATATCCAGGATAACCTGCGTTTCCAGGATATTAACGCTCCGTTAACTCAAGTTCAAAAATCAGCACAAGAAGCAGCCATTGATAAAGATATTCAACAAATGCCAGACCAGTACGAGACCGAAGTTGGTCAACAGGGGGTATCACTATCTGGGGGCCAACAGCAACGGATTGCAATCGGACGTGCATTAATGAAAGCAACGCCGTTTTTAATTTTAGATGATCCCTTGTCTGCAGTTGATGCGCAAACGGCAACCACCATTGAACAGAACTTACGTCACCACCGAGACCAGTCGGTAATTATGGTCACTAGTCGTTTGAGTACTGTTCAAAATGCAGATTGGGTCATTGTCCTGAACCATGGGACGATTGTTCAACAAGGAACTCCTGGTGAGCTCTCACAACAGCCTGGTTGGTATCAGGAAACGTTGCAATTGCAAAAACGTCATCAACAACTGGAGGAGGACTTAAATGAATAATAAACTTAATCAAAAAGTAGTTTTAAAGCGTTTATTTAAAGCCGTTCAACCATTTTGGTGGCAATTTTTGCTAGCAACGTTGATGGCCATTTTAGTCAGCGTAGTTAATTTGCTGTTACCACGGATGGTTCAATTTTTTATTGATCATTACTTGCGGCAATCATCTGCAACCGTTCAACTGATTGGTGGCTTTGTGCTGACCTACTTTTTGATTACTTGCGTTAAAGCAATTTTCCAATTTTTGCAGGCGTATAGTTTTTCAGTGGGTTCGGAAGCAACTTTGGAACGGATCAGAACGCAGTTATTTGCTAAGCTCCATACCATGGGAATGCAATATTATGATCAAACCCCAGTGGGCGAGATTGTGTCACGCGTTACCAATGATACCAAGACGCTTTATAACTTCTGGAGTTTGATATTAAATCTGATTGTAGCAGTTGCCGGACTAGTATCAGCTTTTGTTGCTATGATGATGGTAAGTCAGCCATTAGCATGGGTAACTGTAGTGTTGCTAGTTGCTATTATTGGGTTAGTCTTCCTATATCAGAACGTTAGTGTTCCCGTTTATCAAAGGGTTCGGTCCACATTAAGTGAAATTAACGTTCGTCTAAACGAAGCCTTGAGGGGCATTGAAATTATCCAACAATTTGGTCAGCAGAAACGATTAAACAACGATTTTGATAAAGTAAATAATCAGTACTTTAAATCACGGACTAAGTTAATTGTTTTTGATTCATTTTTGTTGTATCCGATTGTCAGTTTAATGTTTATCTTAGCGGAAACAGCAACCTTAGGATATTTCGGTTGGCAAAGTCAAAGTTCAGCGGTGGCTGCTGGTGTCGTTTACGCCTTTATTGCATACCAGCAAAATTTCTTTAATCCATTAACAAGTGTGATGGAAAACCTTGCTTTCTTTCAAGAAGGAATGGTTGCCGGCCAGCGAATTTTTGCTTTAATTGATCAACCGTCAAATCAGCCGCAACAACGTAATAAAAATATTAAAATTGGTCCTGGTAAAATTGAATTTCGTCACGTCACTTTTGGCTATGATCCTCATCATCCTGTTTTAAAGGACATTTCTTTTACTGTGCAACCCGGTGAAATGGTCGCTTTAGTAGGACACACAGGAAGCGGTAAGAGTTCAATTGTTAATTTATTGATGCGTTTTTATGAGTTCCAAGAAGGCCAGATACTAATTGATGGACAAGATATTCGGGATTATCCATTAAGTGAATTACGAAACAAAATTGGACTGGTGGTCCAAGAGCAATACATGTTTTATGGAACGATCGCGCATAATATTGCCATGTTTGACCATCGCCAGGATCACCAGGCAATTCGCCAAGCGGCAAAATTAGTTGATGCAGGCCAATTTATTGAACAACTTCCTGATGGTTATCAAACTCTTCTTGGCGAAAACGGTAGTAACTTATCAGTTGGGCAACGTCAATTAATCTCTTTTGCCCGCACCATGTATCGCCATCCTGAGATTTTAATTATGGATGAAGCAACGGCAAATATTGATTCGCAGACAGAACAAACAATTACAAAAAGTTTGGCTAAAATATCTACCCAACAAACTACCATTGCAATTGCTCACCGCCTTTCCACCATTCAGAATGCCCAACAAATTCTAGTCCTTAAAGATGGAAGAATCATTGAACGTGGTAATCATCAAGAATTAATGGCTCAAAAGGGCTACTATGCTAAATTAGTTGCATTGCAAGAAAATCAGTAACATAAAAGACGTAACAAAATTAGATTACGATTTTGTAATTGATAATAGGGACTTAGCGTTCGTTTTACCGAGCGTTAAGTCCCTATTCTATTTAGTATTCGGCTGTCAAAACGATGGTTTAAGTCCACAAATCTTTTAGATCTCAATAATTTTAATAAACTTAGTCTTTTTCAGATAGTATTTTTGTTATACTAAGACGTGGCTATTTAATTTGATGCAGTGCTTGATTAGCAAGGTGATGTGCACCATGATTTTGCGCTTCTGGAATCCACTGGGTGACAACTGTTGCGAATGGTTGCATTAACTTGTTTAAGTCTTTTAATAGGTCAGCATAATGTTTGGAATAGTTCTTGCCAACTGCATCACTTAATAAACGACTGTCTGTGAAAAATAAGACTAACTCATCATGAGGAAAGTTTTTAACCAGATATTCGAACCCCATTTGCGCTGCCAAAAATTCACCAGTATGGTTACTGGCTTCGGCAACATGATCTGTTAACTGGATCTGACGGTGATCAGCTACAATTAGAGCTCCCAACCCGGTAGGCCCTGGATTGTTTTTGGTAGCGGCATCAGTATAAATTTTAATCATTATCGTAACCTCACTATTTAAAGGAGTTTATTATGGAAGAAGAACAAAAACGTTTTTTTTACCAACCAGATCTCACAACCGCAATTATTGATTGGAGTTGGACGTTGTTAGTTTTGATTATCGGTATTATTATCGCATTTGAAATTACTCATTTTCAATGGATTACGGCTTTGTTTATTGTAATTTTTTTGATCCTTGCTGCTTTGCAAATTTTCCGCCGAACAGTTGTTATTTCTCCAAGTCGCTTCGTTTTTAACCGTTTGTTGGTTAAGGAATATTTGTCAGTACCCGTGAAAGATATTCGTCAACCAATCTTTACTAAGCACACGCTGACGATTACCGTCCATGGAGAAGTAATGACTTTCTCTTTTACTCAGCGGTCATTAAATTTAATTAAGCATTTTTTGAAAGAAGACGGGGTGCTTAATGATTCAGAAAAATAATCGCGGCTGGTGGGGCTACTTAACCTTCATTATTGTGTTGATTGGTGTTGACCAATTGGTTAAATGGTGGGTCACAGTAAATGTTCCTAAAAATGGCTTTAAGCAGTTTTTACCAGGCATCGTGGCTTTGACCAATTTACGTAATAACGGAGCTGCATGGTCATTAATGGAAGGTAAACAATGGTTTTTTGCGGTGGTGAGTGTCATTGCAATTATTGCGTTAGTTTACTTAATGCATCGGTTTAGCGACCAGCGTTGGATGGAAATCAGTTTAAGCTTAATTTTTGCGGGGACCATTGGTAATTTCATTGATCGATTACGCTTTGGTTACGTCGTCGATATGTTTGAATTACTACCAGTGAATTTTCCAGTATTCAATATTGCAGATACCTGTTTAACAGTTGGAGTATTAATTTTAATAGTAATTGTATTAATGGAAAAGGATGAGGATCCAAGTGACAAATAAGCAACCACAAAAAATTACGGTTGATGACCAACTCACTGGAAGAATTGACAAAGCACTAGCAACGGTCATGAGTGACGTTTCCAGGTCACAATTAAAAAAATGGATTGAGGATGGCAATATTACTGTTAATGGGTCCACAGTGAAGCCTAAATATAAATTACAAGTTGGCGATCATGTGGAAGTCATTCCAGAAGAACCCCAAAAAATCGATTTGGAACCGGAAAACATTCCCTTAGATATCGTTTATGAAGATGATGACGTATTAGTGGTTAATAAACCCCAAGGGATGGTCGTTCACCCTTCAGCAGGTCATCCTAATCATACTTTGGTTAATGCATTGCTGTATCACAGTCCACTATCACACATTAATGGAGAATTTCGCCCAGGGATAGTCCATCGGATCGATAAGGACACATCTGGTTTGTTAATGGTGGCTAAAAATGATCAGGCTCATCGTTCGTTAGCTGCTCAGCTAAAAGCGAAAACTAATAAGAGAGAATATGTAGCATTAGTTCATGGTGTGATCAAAGAGGACCAGGGAACTATTGATGCACCACTCGGAAGGTCGCCAAAAGATCGTAAAAAGCAGGCAGTGGTTGCGGATGGTCGCCACGCTGTTACTCACTTTAAGGTCTTGAAGCGGTACCAGCATTATACGTTAGTTTCATGTCGGCTTGAAACAGGTCGAACGCACCAGATTCGCGTGCATATGCAATACATTGGTCATCCTTTAGCGGGTGATCCTTTGTATGGCCCAAGGAAAACCCTGAAGGGGAATGGACAATATTTGCATGCTCGTTTACTGGGCTTTAAACATCCAGTAACTGGTAAGGAGATGCTTTTTGAAGCACCATTACCAGAGTGGTTTGAACAGATGTTACATCACTTGGACGCTACAGATTTACCACCAGACCAAAAGTAAATGGTGTACAATAGTGGCGGTATTAATTGACAGAGGTGGGAGTTTTATGACAGCCCGTTATTTAATTTTAGAAGATGGTTCAGTCTTTGCTGGAGAAGGCTTTGGTGCTCCGGCGGTAACTTTTGGAGAAGTAGTGTTCAACACTAGTATGGCTGGTTACCAAGAAATCATTACTAACCCCATCTATGATAATCAAATCATTGTTTTTACGCAGCCGAATGTCGGTAACGTTTCGATCCATCGAAATATTTATGAATCCATTGTGCCTGCCGCCAAGGGAGTCATTGTTAGAGATTTGGCAGCATTTGATGATCAGCATCGCCAGGGACTAAGTCATTATTTAGAACAAATGAATATTCCGGGTATTACAAATGTTGATACCCGTGCATTAGTCCACAAACTGAGGGCTGCCAATGAGCCTAATCGGGGGAGTATTGTTCCGGTGCCGGATGATCATGCGTTTGATCAATTACATGCAACGGTTTTAACAAATCAGCAGGTTGCCCAGGTTGCTACTCCTAAGCCATATCCAAATCCAGATGTCGGTAAAACGGTTGTGGTTGTTGACTTTGGATTGAAGAATGGTATTTTACGGGAACTGTCCCGTCGGAAATGCAACGTAACGGTTTTGCCGTATACTTCGACGGCGGATGAAATTATGCGTTTAGACCCCGATGGTGTGGTATTTTCTAGTGGTCCTGGAGACCCGCACAGTTTGAAGAAGAGTGTTCTGAAGATGATTTTAGAGGTGCAAGAGCATGAGGTCCCAATTTTTGCCATCGGTTTAGGGCACGAGTTGTTTGCTTTAGCTAATGGTGCTGATGTAAAAAGAATGCCTGTAGAACACCATGGAATGAATCACCCAATCAAAGAGATTATTACAGACCAAATTGTGTATGCTAGTCAAAGTGAAGGTTATGAAGTTAAACGGGATAGTGTGAACCGGTCAAATTTGTTTGTGACCTACGTTGACATGCTGGATAATAGTGTTCAGGGATTACGTCATCGTAAATATCCTGCCTTTTCTGTCCAGTTTTTCCCTGATGGCGCTCCGGGTCCAGATGAAACGGATCCGTTATTTGACGAGTTTATGGATTTAATGAACCAACGAGGAGATGAAGCCCTTGACCACTAAACCAACTGCTTTAATTATCGGTGCTGGCAGTGACAACTTTCAACAAGGTGGGGAGTTAGATTATGCTACTCTTGAAATTGCTTCAACCATGAAACGTGGCGGGTTCATGACCGTACTGGTCGATGATAATCCTTTTTCTGCTTCACTTGATACGACTGAAGCAATTGACTGTCGGCATGTTTTGCCATTGACGAGTCGTAGTGTGATTAAGCTGATCAACCAGTACCATCCACAAGTAATCGTGCCAACCCTTGGTGGACGACGGGCGTTTGAAATTATGCAAACTGTCAGTGAATCAGGGATTTTAACTGAGCAAGATATTCAAATTTCAGGAGTTCCCGAAGCCACGATTCGACAAGTTAATAATCCGGTTTTGCTTAACCAAACATTGCGGAGATTAGATGCACCGACAAAGAAGATCGCTACATTTGATAATTATCAGTCCGCACTTGAAATGGCGCGGGAAGTAGGCTTTCCAGTGGTAGTACGAGCAGTGTTCCCTAAGTCCTTGCGGATGCGGAGAATTGTCCAGGACCCAGATGAATTACGGGAAGCCGTTAGTACTGGTATACAATTATCTCGTAGCGGACAAGTTCTTGTTCAACAAAGTTTAGCCGGTTTGAAGGAAATTGAAGTTTTGGTTATGAGAGACGCTTCAGGAACAATGATGCAGCTGGGAATGACTGAAGATATTGATCCGATTGGGATTCATGCCGGAGATTCAATGGCAGTCTTACCTGCGCAAACATTGTTGGATCGGGAAATTCAGGATATGCGAAATACCGCCTTTGCAATTACCCGAAAATTACGAATTGTTGGGGTTAATCACGTTCAATTTGCTTTTGATGCTGAGCAAAATCGGTACTACGTTATTAAAAACAGCCCTTACTTTGACCGAATTACCACATTTACTGAACTTGCTACTGGTTACCCAATCAGTCGAGTAGTTGGCCATTTATATGCTGGTGAATTGTTGCGTAATATCCGACTTGATCATGGGTTGACTAAACATACAGCGGTAACTGAACCAGTAATGGATCGTACTGCTGTCCGAATGCCTGTCTTTCCTTTTAATCAATTAAGTACCCATAAATTAAAACTGGGGACCCAAAAGAAGTCTATTGGGAGCACGATTGGAATCGGCAGAAGCCTTATTGAAGCCATTATTAAGTCAGTGGCCGACTATCAGTCAGGTTGGCATAACGGCTATATTAAAATGATCCAACGGATTAGTGATGATCAATTGGACCAACTTCTGATTCATCCTGAAGGTGACCGTCTCTATTCGTTATTGGAGGCGATTCGACGGGGTTATTCAGAAAAAGAATTAGCTGAATTAACCAAAATTGATAGCTATTACTTTGCTCAACTAAAAAGATTAATCGATCTTCAAAGTGAAATTTTAAAATTGCAGGATAGTCCTGTGATGCTAAAAGAAGCCAAGTATTGGGGAATAGGCGATGGTAAAATTGCTGAGTTATGGGGTGAAGAAACCGCTGATATTGCCAAATTAAGGGACCAGCACCAAATTAATCGGACATTTAAAGAAATCGATCCGTCTGCCGGAGAATATGACCAACATACCAATGCATTTTATTCCACTTTTGAATTAGAAAATGAAAGTGTGGAGGAAAGTAATCACTCGATTTTGGTAATTGGTAGTGGTGGTCGCCATTTGGGAAATGGAAATGCTAATGATTATGTTGTCGGCAAGGTAATGCAGGAGCTGAAAGTTCATGGCAATAAAACGATTTTGGTGAATGATAATCCTAGTTCGCCAGCCATGTCTTCTTTGTATGTCGACAAGCTATATATTGAGCCGCTAGTAGTGGAAACGATCACGGATATTATCAGGGTGGAACAACCAACAATGCTAATGATTGCTTCCAACGAGAGTGAACTGTATGAGCGTTTGAAAGAGCATTATGGTGATACGATCACATTAATGCCAATTCCAACAGAGGATCAGATTGAAGACGTTGTAAGTACAGAACCATTATTGGAATATAATGCGCTATTTGACGGTCAGTATGTCTATCCATTAGGAATAACTGCCGCTTTACAAATTGATGATCACATGAACTATCGGACGGTTGCTAAACGCTATCCTACAACTTCATCACCTGCAGCCACTAAACAGGTGACAGAACTTGGTGAACAAAGGGTTCGTATACTGCAAAAACCTGGTTTATATCAAGTCTTGATTAGGGCGGATGAAATGGATCATTATCAAATCGAAATGTGCCGTCCACTGCCAGCAACAGATATTGCTTTCCTTTCGAAAGTATTGAAGCTTGATTTGCCAGCAGTAATTACCAGATTAGCGTTGAATAAATTCAGTGGTAAATTGTTAGTCAAATCGATGAAGCAGCAAGCAAACCAAACCCAAACAGCAGTCTACCGGGCACTGTTTCCATTTAGTGCTTTACAGATTAAAGAAACACCGACTGCTAACAAGGTGATGGGAGCGGAAATGCAGTTTATTGATTAGGAAACAATAAGTTTCATAACAAAGTGACTTAAGTGAACACATTGAATGCCACTATATAACAACATAACAACAATAGGGACCTAACGTTCAAAAAATGAACGCTGGATCCCTATTTTAATATGCTAGTGATTCAATTTTTGTGGAGTCACGTTGATTGTAGTTTGTCCGCGGAATATTACGAATCCCGGTTTGGCACCATTAGGTTTATGAAGCTGTTTAACACGCAGGTAATCAACTGGAACGTGGTCAGAATTGCGTCCCTTAGAGAAATATGCAGCCAATTGTGCGGCTTCTAAAATGGTTTGTTCAGAAGGGTCAGTACTTCTAATGACAACATGAGACCCTGGCATATCTTTTACGTGTAGCCAAATTTCGTTCTTGTTAGCGGTCTTAAAACTCAGTCGATCATTTTGCAGGTTATTTTTACCAACTAATACAAGGGTACCATCTGAAGTATGGAATTGCTCAGGCTTACTAGCCCGTACTTTCCGTTTCTTTTTACCACGATTCCGCTGCTTAATATAGCCTTGCTCTTGTAGTTCCACCTTAATATCTTGAACATCGGCAGGCGAAGCAATATCAATTTGGCTCAGGATATTTTCAAAATAGTCAATTTCGTCTTGTGTGATCTTTAATTGCTCATTAACGTAAGCAACTGACGCTTTTAGTTTGTCGTACTTCGTAAAGTATTTCTGAGTATTTCGCGAAGCAGATAATTCTGGAGATAATTTAATCTTCAGTGGTTTATTATCATCATAGAAGTTTGGCAACTCGATTTCCGTCATCCCAGGTTTTAACTTTCCCATATAAGTGGTAAGAATTTCGCCACGGATTCGGTAATAATCTGCATCTGCAGCTTCTTCTAACTGATGGTGCAGTTTTTTAACCTTTCTACGATCCTTCTTTAACTCGTTTTTGACGACTTTCAATACCTGACCGGCAAGTTCCTTGGTACGATCATTCTCAACTTTTTGGTTATAGAACGCATCGAGCATCTCACTTAATGTTGCAAAATGCTGATTCTTACCATCAGAGATTCCATCAAATGGAAATGGGGCAAATTTGGTTTGTCCCTTTTCGTTAGTGTAAATAACTGGGTCTGGGTTGTTAAACTTGTTTAAGAATCCTTCATACGCTGCTGGTAGGTTGTCGGCATTTACCAATTCAGTGGCTAATTCCTTGGCAGTATCGAAAGCCAGACCCTGATATGTTTGTTGTAAATCACGAGTTAATTTGTTGAGATCGCCTTGATCTTGTTTAACCAGGTCAGAATACTTCTGGTTAGGGAGGTATGGATCTGTGCGCTCTTGCTTAGGCGGCATCACAAAAGGTGCGCCAGGGAGTAAGATGCGAACCCGGTTTTGATCAGAACCGACATGCTTAATGGTATCAATAATTTTCCCGCTTGGCTCACTAACTAAGGACAAGTTACTGTGGCGAGCCATAATTTCAACATAAATTACCAGTTTTTGGTTGTCACCAAGTTCATCCCGATTGGTAAAATTAATTTTAACGATTCGGTCATTGCTAATTTGTTCGATTGATTCAATAATGGCGCCTTCAAGGTATTTACGCATTGTCATAGCAAAATTGCTTGGCACAGCGGGATTTTGATATGGAATATTAGTAATTTGGATTCGGGGATAGGTTGGGTTAGCAGATACAAGCAGTGAGTAGTTATGGCGGTGAGCACGGACCACCATAATCATTTCTGCAGGATAGGGCTGGTTAACGCGCATGACCTTGCCCGAAGTTAATGTATCATTTAATTCTTTCACCATGGAGTGGGTGAAAAAACCATCGAAAGTCATTCTGCTTCCTCCTTTGCGAGCGTTTGATAAATATTATACCTGTTTTGACGAATCAGGTAAAACACTGTAAGCTAAATAGTGATTGTCATATCAACTAATATATGGTAATTTTGAAAGTATTATTAAATAAGAAATTAAGAGCAATTATAAAAGACACATAATTTAATCATTTGGAGGACCGATCATGAAAATTGCGGTTGTTACCGACAGTACAGCTTATTTAACCGCAAAAGAAATTGCGGATTATCACATTAATGTGGTGCCAATTCCATTTACGATTGATGGCAAAGATTATCAAGAAGGCGTCGATATCACGACGGATGAATTCTATCGTGAATTAAAGACTTCTAAGACCTTTCCAAGTACTTCTCAACCACCAATTGGTGAAATGATGGAGCTTTATCAAAAGCTTGCAGATGAAGGTTATGAAGCTGTAATCAGCATTCACTTAGCCAAAAGCATTTCTGGCTTTATTGACAATATTCAATTGTTAGCGGATCAAATGAAGGATACCATTCGAATTATTCCTTTTGATTCCCAGATTACCGTTAAATTGATGGGGCAATTAGCTATCGAGGCGGCTACTTTAATTGACCAGGGAGACGACGTTGACACCATTATTGATAAGCTTACGCAACTTCGGGCAACGATTCACGATGATTTTGTGGTCGATGATTTGCAAAATCTTGTTCGTGGTGGTCGTCTGTCAAACGCTTCAGCCTTTGTGGGATCAATTCTCCGGATCAAACCATTGCTTTCTTTTGATAATCCTAATCACGCGATTGAAGCTTTTGAAAAGGTACGCTCAATGAAGAAAGCCAAGTTGCGGGTTGAACAAATTTTTGATGAAACTCTTGCGAAGACTGATTATCCAGTGCGTGCATTTATTTTCCATGCCGCTGCCGAAGAAGCAGGCCAAAAATGGCTGGATGAATTGCAAAGCAGTCATCCTGATATTGATTTTGAATTAAGCTACTTTGGTCCGGTTATTGGCGTTCACCTTGGCCAAGGGGCATTGGCGCTCGGCTGGATGCAAGATACAAGAAAGAAGCCGCTATAATGAAAAAATGGAACTGGTGGATCGGTTTAACTATTCTAGCGGTTGCGCTTAGTTTTGTAGAATGGCGTTACCCGATGCCAACTGGAACACTGGATGTCCAGTTGACTGGCATCTCTATAGCAGGAATTTGTCTCGGATTGAGTGTCAGCTGGTCGTATCTTACGTTTGTAATCATTGGTTTGGTAATGTTAGTAATTAATTTGCAAAATTGGTGGACCCTTATACCAATTTTGCTAACAATGCTTGTTCTTTCATTAATGCTGAAGTGGCGTACATCGTTGAATACTCATATGGAACACTCACAGGCCATTAACTTTGGATTAGTAGTTGGTGGTGTCCAGTTCATTGGCATGATATTAATAATTGCGATTCAAGCAATCATGATGACTAATCAATGGGATGAGTTTCTGGCAATTATTGAGATGGCGCTCCCAGCTTCCGTCTTAAATGGATTATTGGATTGTTTATTAGTGCCACCATTAACATTGTTAGTTCGCCACTATACTGAGAACGTTAAAAAGGAGTAACGGTGATTTGTCCGTTACTCCTTTTTAGAATCTAACATTCTGAATTCCATTCACTCTTAAATTCTTCTAGAAAATCCAACATCACTTGTTGACGATGTTGGGCGACCTTTTGGGCTGCTGCAGTATTCAACATTGACTTAATTTTGAGTAGTTTTTCATAGAAATGATTGATAATGGTTTCGTTATTTAAATTCCGATAATCATCCCGGCTCATGTTTTGGCGCGGCGCTATTGATGGATCATAAATCCTCTCACTGTGTTGACCACCAAAGTAAATGGCACGAACAATCCCAATTCCGCCAATGGCATCAAGCCAGTCAGCATCCTGAACCACTTGTCCTTCAGGGGATAGTTCTGGACGTTGACCATCAAGGGTGTCAGCAAATGACATCTTCGTAATGATATCCATAACTTGATTAATTTGTTCTTGAGTAAAATCGATTTTCCGCAAAAATTCCCGCAGTTCATTTTGTGATTCCTTGACACTCATGACGAGTTTTTCATCAATTGTGTCATGAAGGTAAGCTGCCGCAATAGCAATGAACTCATCGATTGATTCATCTTTGGCGAGTCGCTTGGTCATTTTAACGACCCGTCTAATGTGATCTAGTCCATGACCGGTGTGGTCTGACCCAAGCTTCTGAATAGTGTAGTGTTCGACAGCATCTAATTGTGCTGCTGGTTCCATGATGTTAACCTTTCCTCTCTTTAATAATTACAATTAAGGGTAAAGCATCTATTCCTTAATCGCAAGCCTTTCAGTATAATTATCTTGATGAGGAGGGACTTATGAAT
>NZ_JACJKU010000001.1 GCF_016901675.1 Limosilactobacillus coleohominis | reverse complement strand
CAATGTTTGAACGAATGAAGCCCATTTTATATAATCAATTAATTTAATCAATAGTTCTGATATGAATCCAATAAGTCAATCATTTCAGTATCAGTCGGTACTAATTCAACATAATGCTCTAATTCATCAACCAATTGATCGTGTTGACCTGTTTCTTGATAATAATCAATCAACTGACGCAGGAATTCAGGGTTATCTTGATATGTTGGCAAAGCAGTTTCAAAAGCCTTACCTGCTTTATCAAATTGCTCCAACTTCATATACGATTGGGCCAAATTCCATTCTAGTTGTGGATCCACTTCATGCTCTTTAATAAATGGTGATAATAAATCAATGTTGTCTTGATAACGTTGTTGTTGCAAAAGGAAGTTACTGTACTGTAAGGCAATCGTCATATTTTCCGGATCAAGCTCATGAGCAGCCTTTAAGTACTTATCCATTAATTTATAATCACCTAAGTGACTGGCAATATCAGCAGCCTGAGCAAATAGTTGCTCATTATATTGATCAACACCTAATCCTTCCTGAGCAGTTGTCAAAGCTTGCTTAAATTGATTATTTTGTGCATAAGCACTTGCTAAGGCAGGATATGCAGAAGCGTATTGATCATCATAATCGATTAAATCTTTCAGCGTTTCAATTGCATCTGTCAGCTTTCCTAAATGCAGTTGGGTTAAACCAGTTTGAAAACGAATATCACTAGTTTGATATTGAGGATCAACCTGCTCCAAATACCCCAACGCTTGCGTAAACTTGCCGCTTTGTGCGTAAGCCATTCCCAAACGGCCAGCAATATCAACCTTGGCAAACTCAGTGTATCCTTGTTTAATCAAAGCAATATATAGGGGAATAGCTTGATCATATTTAGCGACTAGATAGTAAAACTCACCAAGTGCAAACAACACTGCAGGTTCCGTTGGGGCAATTTCATATGCTTCACGCAATTTTTCTTCTGTTACTTCAAATTGCTCTTCAGTTTGATACAAATCAGCAGCCACTAAAAGTGATTGTAAATAGGCTGGTGAACTTGAAGGAACCTGTGACAAATAAGCCAATGCTTCATCATTGTGGCCACCATCAATCGCAATTTCGGCCAATGAAGTTTTAATTTCATCTTCGTCAGGATACTTATCAAGTAACTTGAGGTATATCCGTTGAGCTTGGTGAAGAAAGCCTAAGCCATACAACTGCTCAGCTAAATTGAAAAGTGTATCGTCTTCATCCTTTCGCAATGCCCAGGCAAATGATTTCTTAGCAGCTTCCATTTGACCAGCTTCTAACTGATCCAACATTTTCTCAGAATAGCTCATTAATAACCTCCCATTCAAATGCACGTTTGAAAATAAAAAGAGGTTGAGTAAAACTCAAACCTCTTATGTTATTGAGTAATTTCTAAAAAATTACTTAACAGCATCCTTTAAAGCCTTACCTGGCTTGAAAGCAGGTACTTTGCTTGCAGGAATTTGGATTTCTTGACCAGTTTGTGGGTTACGACCCTTACGAGCAGCACGTTGACGTACTTCAAAGTTACCAAAACCAATCAATTGAACCTTTTCACCCTTTGCTAAAGATGCTTGGATTGAGCTAAATACTGCATCTACAGCAGCAGTAGCGTCTTTCTTGGTTAAGCCAGTTGCGCTAGCAACATTGCTTACTAATTCAGCCTTGTTTGCCATGTCATTTTCACCTCCCACTTTGATGCAATTAAACATTACATCAAGCGTTGTTAATTTTGAGTGGTCCAAAATTAACGAAATAATAACGCAACAACGTATCATTTCAGATTTAAGATTAGCATAGTGAAACCCCGTTGGCAAGGCGTTTTGCTTATAAAATCCCGTCATTTTGCGATTATTTAACAACTTCGGTGATTTTTTGCGCTTTAAACTACTTGCGGCGTCGTTTTATTAAGTGAATTGGCGTTCCAGTAAAATCAAAGGCTTGCCGAATCTGATTTTCTAAATATCGCTCGTATGAGAAATGCATCAGATCAGGATCATTTACAAAAATCACAAAAGTTGGCGGTTCAACGGCCACCTGTGTTCCATAGTAAACACGAAGTCGTTTTCCGTTGGTACTTGGCGTTGGATTAGCAGCAATTGCATCCATTAAAACATCATTTAAAGTAGATGACTTGATACGACGGCGCGCATGATCATAAACTTCTTCAATTAACTTTGGAATCTTAATTAGACGTTGCTTTGTAATGGCAGAAACAAAGATAATTGGGGCATAACTTAAGTATTGAAATTCATTACGAATTAAATTAGTAAAATCTGTCATCGTACGATGGTCGCGATTCTTAATTAAATCCCATTTATTAACGACAATGATCACAGCTTTGCCAGCTTCATGAGCATATCCGGCAATATGCTTGTCCAGCTCCCGAATACCCTCGTCAGCATTCAATACTACTAAGACTACATCACTATCGTCAATGGCTTTCATTGATCGCATTAAGGCATATCTTTCAGTATTTTCGTAAAGCTTCCCCTTCTTCTTAATCCCTGCAGTATCAACCATTGTAAACTCACGATGATCAGCAACAAATTTAGTATTAATAGCATCTCTGGTAGTCCCTGCAATATTAGAAACAATTACTCGTTGTTGACCTAAAATTGCATTTACTAACGAAGATTTACCAACATTTGGTCGACCAATCAAACTAAACCGAATACTGTCGTCAGTACCATTCTCAGCTGTTTCAGGGAAATTCTTAATCACTGCATCCAGTAGATCACCAAGTCCAACACCATGGACACTTGAAACGGGATATGGTTCACCTAAGCCAAGTGAATAAAAGTCATAAATATCAGTACGCCGCTCTGGATTATCAACTTTATTTACTGCCAGAACAACTGGCTTATTTGAACGATAAAGTAGTTGAGCAACTTTTTCGTCAGCATCAGTGATGCCATTTTGTACATCAACCACTAAGATAATTACGTCAGCTTCATCAATGGCAATTTCAGCCTGTTCTCGAATTTGTGTAGAAAGCGGCTGGTCAGACATTTCAATCCCACCGGTATCAATTAA
Organism: Limosilactobacillus coleohominis; assembly: GCF_016901675.1. Taxonomy (GTDB): domain Bacteria; phylum Bacillota; class Bacilli; order Lactobacillales; family Lactobacillaceae; genus Limosilactobacillus; species Limosilactobacillus intestinavium. The sequence goes on along the minus strand of NZ_JACJKU010000001.1, from coordinate 48,126 downwards.
GTTAAAATTCTTCCCTAACCATTCTGCATGAGTGTATATCCGGTCACGAGTGACGCCAGGTGTATCTTCAACAATTGAAATTCGTTCTCCAGCAATTCGGTTAAATAAAGTCGATTTACCAACGTTCGGTCGACCAACAATTGCAACAATTGTGTTTGCCATAATATCCCTCCTTTAATTGTAATTGATAATAAACAAAAATAAGGCTGTGAAGAACCTAATCTCCTCAGCCTCATTCAAAATATTTGAAAGCTTACTTACCAGCGTTCTTCAGTTCATCACCGATCAAATCACCCAGAGTAAAGCCATTTTCTTCTTCTGGTGCATCAGCAGCAAAGTTGTTGCGACGAGGACGACGGTTACCACGGTTGTTGTTACGCTTGTGGTTATCATCGTCACTGTCAGCAGGCTTTTCTTCTAACGCTTTGATAGAAAGACCTAAACGTTGATGTTCTGGATCAACATTAATAACCTTAACCTTAACTTCTTGGCCAGGCTTAAGCACATCAGCAGGAGTTGCAATGTGCTTGTGTGAAATTTGTGAAATGTGAACTAACCCTTCAACACCAGGGAATACCTCAACAAAAGCACCAAAGCTAGTTAAACGCTTAACAGTACCAGTTAAGACAGTATCAACAGCGGCCTTTTCTTCAATGTCATCCCATGGTCCAGGTAATGTTTGCTTAATTGAAAGTGAAATCCGTTCACGTTCAGGGTCAACGCTTAATACCTTAACCTTAACATCTTGACCAACCTTCAATACGTCTGAAGGCTTGTCAACGTGGTCATAAGAAATTTCAGAAACGTGAACTAAGCCATCAACACCACCGAGGTCAATGAAGGCACCAAAGTTAGTCATACGAGCAACCTTACCGTCAACGACATCACCAGCAGCCAATTCAGAGAAGATCTTCTTGGCAGCTTCTTCGTGTTCCTTCTTAACAATTTCCTTGTGAGAAAGGATCAAACGATTTTCACTAGGTTCAATTTCAATAATCTTAAATTCAAGTTCTTGACCCTTGAATTGGTTCAAGTCTTCTACATAATGATCAGTAATCATTGATGCTGGAACGAATCCACGTACACCAGCATCTACTACTAAACCACCCTTAACAGATTGGGTTACCTTAGCAGTAATGGTTTCGCCGGCATCGAACTTCTTTTGAATGTCGTCCCATACCTTCATGGCTTCCAAACGCCGATGTGAAAGTAAGTAACTGCCGTTTTCCTTGTCGGAACCAATCTTAGAAATTACAACTAAATCTAAGACATCGCCAACCTTAACAACATCATTGATGTCGTCAACTGGTTTAGTAGTAAGTTGGTTTGCTGGAACCACACCTTCTACCCCAGCGTCTTCGATCCCAACGATTGCTTGGCGATCGTCATCAATTTGCAGTACCTTACCCTTAACAACATCCCCAACTTTAACTTGCTTGATGCTGTCAAGCGCTTCTAACATAGCGTTATTGTTTTCATTTTCAGCCATCTAAAAAAATCCTCCTTGCAACAATCAACTCTGGCTACTATTTTACTAGATTTAATCGCAATTTACCAGTGTTAACTTTAATTGTTATCCTTTTTTTCAATAATTTTTGAAATCTCATCAACGACTTCATTGATTGTTAAATGAGTACTATCGATTTCGATTGCATCACTTGCCTTTGTTAATGGTGAAACCTTACGAGTCGAGTCCTTTTGATCACGTAATTCAATGGCTTTTTGCAATTCCTCTAAAGTACTAGTAGCAATTCCCTTGGCCTTGTTTTCCTCAAATCTGCGTCTTGCCCGTTCATAAGCACTTGCTACCAAGAAAATTTTAACAGGTGCATTTGGTAAAACGGTTGTTCCAATATCTCTACCATCCATGACGATCCCGCCTTGGCCGGCAATCTTACGTTGTTCCTGCACCATTTCTGACCTTACTTCAGGAATGGCAGCCACTGCAGAGACATTTTCGGCTACTTCATTAGAGCGAATCTCTTTCGTTACTTCATGATTATCAACAAACACCCGTTGCTCAGGATCTCCCGGTTGAAAACTGATATTGATTTTTTGTGCCAGTTCAACAATCGCTTCCTTGTCGTCCATTGATAAGTTTGCTTGTAAAGCAGCCCAGGTTACTGATCGATACATTGCTCCAGTATCGCAATAAACATAACCAAACTTTTTTGCCACTTTCTTTGCTACAGTACTCTTTCCTGCCGAAGCTGGTCCATCAATTGCTACTTGCAATCCTTTTGCCATTCTTAATAACCTCTCCTTTACTTAACTCGCAGTCGTTGTCCAGGGTGCAATGCTGTATTAGGTGATATATTATTCATACGCGCTAACTGATCTACTGTTAAACCGTTATTAGCAGCAATCCGGTATATTCCCTGACCAGATTGAACTGTTGCATACCGGTTGCTGGACTCAGTTGAACTGCTACTTGCCCTTGAGCTACTAATTGCTGATGAAGCTGCCATTTCCGTACTACTATTATTAGTAGTTGAATAGTCTTGGCTACTGTCTATAGAACTGGAACTACTCGGATGTCTTTTATGATGGCTTGACTTTTCAGTAGCACTTTTTTTCTTAGTAACTTTGGCGCTTTGCGCAACCCTTTCATGCCGTACCGGGTGGTCAAAAGCCTGTTCATGACGAACCCAGTATATAATCGGCGCCGCAGCCAAAATAATAATTAAAACCACCAAAATAGTGGTAATCCGCGAATTATGGGAATCCTGTTTACGACGCTTAACTCGAGAGAGATTACCTTTTGAATCTACATCTTCGTCGTCTTCAAAAGTCTTATCCCATAGTTTTTCATTTTCTGGGCGCTGGTCTTCACGCTTTTCACTCATGAATTAACCCTCCTTGATTTACATACATAAAATTGTAGCGCATTTATATAGATACTGTCTAGATTGATCCATCATGAAATAAATTATCAATGATTGTTTGCCAATCTGTTGATTTTACTTGCACTTGTTGTTTAACTGCCGGTAAATCAAGATCATCAACTTGCCAGTCTGGTTGATCATAAGAGCAACACATTTGCGGCTTTTGAAAATCATCCTGACCAAAATAAGCGTTTATGACTTCACGATAGCAATGATCACCAGCAATATAATTCAACATTGTTCGAACTCGTTTCTTACTTAACAAGTTTTGTTCATCTAAAATTTGGCAAATTTGCTGAGGCGAATAGTGATGTTGAAGGTAAAAATCAATTAAATCTTGCTCTTCTCCAAAAACATTTAATGGCAATCTTTTTTGCAGAACTGCTTCTAACGATTCTACAGATGGTACAGCTGTCTGCACGAGATTATCTTGGATAAATTCATCACCGGGTGCATAAAGAATTAGTGAGAGCGCTGCTAGTCCATCACGCCCCGCTCTACCAAATTCCTGGACATAACTTTCAATACTACCGGGCATGTGGTAATGGATAACATATCTAATGTCGTTCTTATTAATTCCCATTCCAAAAGCACTAGTTGCACAAATCAAATCTAATTGATTGTGCATAAATTGCTGTTGAACCTGATAACGTTCAATCCTTGATAAACCAGCATGATATATTCCAACCCTTAAGTCTGTCTTTTTAGTAATGAGTTCTGCAACCTGATTAGTAACCTTTTTACTAGAAAAATATGTTACGCCACCCGGTCCCAACTTATTAATCATTTCAATTAAATTTTCCTGTTTAGTATGTTCATCCGGCAATCGATGAACAGCTAGAAAAATATTCTTCCTGTCTACAGGTTGGCGAATTATTTTTACCGCATTTGGATCTAATCCCATTTTGGTGATGATATCTTTAGTTACTGAAGGAGTTGCCGTAGCAGTTAACATCAATAGTCGCTGAGGGGCAATCCTCCTAATAACATCTTTAATCAATAAGTACTCTGGTCGAAAATTTGGTCCCCATTGTGATATACAGTGGGCTTCATCAACTACCAGCATGCTAATATCCAAATTCGCTAATTTCTGCTGAACTGCCGGCTTGACCAATGTTTCAGGAGAAGTAAACAAGAAGCGATATTGTTGCATCGTCTTTAAAATCTGCGTTTGTTCACGGAAATCTAAATTGGAATTTAGCATCGCTACCTTGAACTGATTTTGCTGGCGAATCCGATCAACCTGATCCTGCATTAAAGAAATTAACGGTGAGATCACCACAATTAATCCATTCGTAAGGTGAGCAGGCAGCTGATACAACAAACTTTTCCCGGAACCTGTTGGCAAAATTGATAATGTTGGATGGCCACTTAGTACGCTCATTAAAGTTTCTTCTTGACCTGGACGGAAAGTTTTAAAATTATACTTGTCATGTAAAATATTATGTAAAGTTAAGCTGATATTATTCATGTTGGTGATGTAACTCCCAAATCTGGACTAATCTAAAGTAAAAGAAATCATCCGCTGGTTGATTAGTACTACGTGTAAATTGCCATTCACTAACAGGCCCACGATGGTGTGATTGAACTGCTTTAATTTTATTTGCAGTTAGCAATCGTTGCCAGTCGATCGATTGCGGAATAATAATGGCAGCTTCCAAAAGATGTTCACGAACCGTACTAATCTTGAGATGACGAACATGAGAAATTTTAGGAATTGGAACTCCCCTTTGAAATTCGCGAACTGTTCGCCAAGCACTATTACTGATCGGTGTTGAATTAAGTAACGAATTCATTAATTGCCCCAGATTGGACTGTGGGTGTCCAGCTAAGTAACTAGCAATTCCCAACCAAATATCACGTAGCATGATCATTACTTCTTCGCTAGTAACTTCCAGTTCATTAGCTGCTTGGGTATCTGTCCATCCGCTCATCTCATGACCTAATAAAGTATGGGCGAATAATACTGCTAATTGGTTATCAGTGCTACTCAGATATTCACCAATTGACAATAATTCTTTGTGAACTGTACTGATTAAGCCAGGACGGGTTAACCAATTTCGTACAACACTCATTTCTGTTATTGAAATTCCTAATGGAACATAATTACGATTATAAAATGACAGTTCAGATATTGCCTGTATTGCTAGCAGAAACCTTTCCGAATATTTTTTTGTGTTGACCAGCCATGTCCACCGGTCAAACCGTGGCTGATAATAATTTTTTAAAATTCGTTGTTTATGATGGACACCACTTTTTGTTAACCAGGCACAGTCATCCTGCACCATCAATAAGCCCTGTTCCTGTTGATGATGCATCCATGCGTCAAATTCATTCCGTGTCATGTGATCTGCACTGCCGAGCCAATTTAATATCTGATAATTCAATGCCCAAAATAAGGTGGCCTGCGTTCTTTTATTACGAATTGTATTTTCAATAACTCGATACCGGCGAGGGTGCTCCGTAAATAACATGAATAAGTAGTTATTCATCGTTTTCTCCATTCCTAGAATAAGTTCTAAGTTATATTATCTAATAAAAAAAGTCGAGCTTACACCCAACTTCTTAATTTAATTATTTTTCTTGATGTTTTTGCACCCACCATTTTAAATGCAGCATAATAATCCCAAATAGAAGACTAACGAGGATCCCCTTAATCAAGTTAAAAGGAGCAACTCCTACCAACATTAATTCATTAATCGGTAATGTTGGATGCCAATTAAACATGCGCATATATGCAGGTGTGAGCACGTAATAATTAAAGGCGGTCATCACAATTGTCATTATTAACGTTGCTGAAATCCCGCCTACTAACAACTGCTTTTTTTGCGACCACTTTGTATGACGAATGCACCAGTCAAACGGAAGCAATAAAGCTACGGACGTACATAAATTAGCAAATAATCCTAACAGCTCAACTGGCGAAAAGCCACGTACTAATCCGTGTAAAAGACACTTGATAATTGCAATCAGTATCCCCGTCCACGGACCATATATTGCTGTTCCTAGTAAAACCGGAATGTCAGAAAAGTCCAGTTTTAAGTATGATGCCACAGGAATTAATGGAAACTCAATAAACATCAAAAGAAATGCCAACGCAGCTAAACAAGCAGTCATTGTAAACCGCCGTGTTCTATTGTAAGTACTGTACATAAATCAAACCTCCATTGATTGAGGTCATCTTCTTAAATTATAGGTATAAAAAAGAGGGCACACCATTTGCCCTCAAAATTACCTTCCAATATTGGAAAGCATAATCTTCTATCTACCAGACTATACTGTCGGCATCTGGAATTTCGCCAGATTCCACCGCTAAGCGGGTTGCGGGCTTTACCGCCGGTCGGGAATTACACCCTGCCTTGAAGACAAACCATCATTTTATTGTACAAGAATATTATACTGGTTTTACGAACAATAGTACAGAATTAAACCAGTTTTTTTAGTTTTTTGACTTCGTTTGGGCGCAATTCTCTCCATTGACCACCACTTGGCAAGCCCGCCAGGTTTAGTGAGTCATACGTTTCACGATGCAACTTCATAACCGGATGATTAACAGCCTTCAACATCCGCTTAACTTGATGATAGCGTCCTTCATGAATGGTTAAACGAACCCTGCTGGATTGATGATTATCGGCTACTTCTAACAGTTTAACCCGCGCTTCCTTAGTCTTCCGTCCATCTACCATAACTCCCAGTCGTAACTGTTTCATCTCAGCATTGGTAATGACGCCTTTAACCTTTGCAACATAAGTTTTTTGAACCTCAAACTTAGGATGCATCAGCTTATTTGCCAAGTCACCATCATTTGTTAACAGTAAGATCCCGGTTGTATCATAATCAAGCCGACCAACTGGATATATTCGCTCTTCTATTCCGTCTTCTTTCAAAATATCTACCACAGTCCGTCGACCCTTTTCGTCATGGGCTGATGAAATAACCCCACGCGGTTTATTCAGCAAATAATATTTCAATGGTTCATGTTTAATAGGAACACCATCAACCGTCACCTGATCCGCTTTGGTGACCTTTACTCCCTGTTGAGTAACAATTTTCCCATTAACAGCTACATGTCCGGCCGCAATTAATTTTTCTGAGGCCCGTCGTGAAGCAACTCCTGCCTCTGCCATTACTTTTTGAAGACGTTCCATTCTTATTATTTTCCTTTCTGATTCAGTTTATCCTAACGCGATTGTAATGCTCTCAAGAAAATATCACTATCCATATCTTCTAGCGACATTTGTTTTGTTAAAGGTGGTAAATCTTTCAATGTTTGCAAACCAAAATAATCTAAAAAAGCATTGGTTGTAACATACCTAAATGGTCGTCCCGGAACGTTCAATCGGCCATGGGTTTCAATCAATCCTCTGGCAATTAGTTTTTGAATTGATCCCGAACTTTGTACCCCACGTAGTGCGTCAATTTCAATTCGAGTGATTGGCTGACGATAGGCAATGATAGCTAACACTTCTAATAAGGCCTGGGTTAACGGTGTTGTTAGAGGCTTTTTAAAATAAGCTTTCATTACGTCAGATAATGATGATTTGGTTGCTAATCGATACGTTTCATCGCTCTGGAGCAGTGTTAAAGCACAATCATCATTTTCGGCATATTGTTGTCCTAATTTATTTAATAAGCCCAACACGGCCGGTTTCATAAAGCCAGTAATATTGCTAAGATCAGTGACCGTAATTCCCTCATCGCCACTGATAAATAACAGTCCTTCAATTTTTGCCAAATTGCTCATTACGATACTCCTTCATCTTGGGACCAGGGATCACAATTAATGGTCCAAACATTTGTGATTGGTTAATCTGCACAATTTCATGACGAGTTAATTCTAAAACCGCCATGAAAGTGGTAACTAAGTTGTCACGAGTAACATCGTCCTGAAACAAATCCACAAATCGCGTTGGCCTAGTTACTTGCTCTACCACTGATTTAATTCGTTGTGCCACCGTTACTCTTTCAGGACGAACATTCTCAATTTCCGGTTCTTTAAAACGGTGCCGCTCCACAATTTTAGCAAATGCATTTTGCAATTCGTCAATCGTTACTCCAGGAGCCACCTGCAAATGAACCAGCCCTTCAGGAACCGCCATTGCTTCTCGCGTATATTCTGTTTGCCGATTCTCTTCCTTATCTTTTAAATCTTCCGCTGCCTGCTTATAACGTTGATATTCTAACAATTGTTCAACCAACTCACTGCGGGGATCATCTTCTTCTGATTGTTCATTTTCTTCATCGGTTGGTGGAGTCGGTAAAAGCATCTGACTTTTAATAGCCATTAAAGTAGCAGCCATTACAAAATATTCACCAGCTATTTCTAGCTGATGCTTTTTATTTTCCGCCAAATAATTCATGTATTGGTCCGTAATTTCCGCAATTTTAATATCATAGATATCCATTTTAGATTGGCGAATCAGGTGTAACAACAGATCTAGTGGGCCCTCAAATTCATTTAATTTTAGCGTTGGCTGATATGGTAACTTGCTTAATTCTTTTGTGGCCACCATTAATCCCCCTTTAACTAATTATCATATTGGTTGCTATGTCGCCAATTAGTAACTAACGACTGGGTTTTCAAAGTACCAATTACCCGCTTATCTGATTCTTGTTCTGCAATGGCGGATAAAAATAAATACATGTTTCTTCCAGAGCGTTCACTAGGAGTGAATGACATCCGCCGAATTAAAATATAGTCAGCACCAGATTCAATAATGGCCACCCCACCAAATTGATCAATTTTGGTATTTTTCCATAAAACAATTCTTCGTGGTGGTTCAGTTCCCCATTCAATTTCTTCATCTAACCGATCATATTCATCTAAATCAGGGATAAAGGATAACAACCCCATCACAATTTTTTGATAATCTTTCCGATAATTTACTAACATCTAATACTTCCTTTATGCTCGCGGATGAGTATCCTTATAAACAGCTAATAGTCGTTTTTGAGAAACATGGGTATAGATTTGCGTAGTCGTAATATCACTATGACCTAATAGTTCTTGGACAATTCTTAAATCTGCACCATTTCCTAACAAATGGGTAGCAAAACTATGCCTTAACGTATGTGGCGTTACATCTTTATCAATGTTTGCTTGCTGAGCGGTTTTTTTGATTAATTGCCAAATTGCCTGGCGCGTTAATGGTTTGGCCCGCGCATTCAAAAAAACGAACTCACTTGCTGGATGATTGACCAGTTGCGGTTGTCGAACTTCGTTTAAATACTTATTCAACCAGTATTCAGCAACTTCGCCAATCGGAATAATCCGCTCCTTATCACCTTTACCACGCGGTTGAACTAAATGAACGTCTAAATGGAGATCATTTAAACGTAAACCAGTTAACTCACTAACCCGCATACCGGTAGCATACATCACTTCCAAAATTGCCCGATCGCGAATTCCCATTTTTTTACTTGTATCAGGAACCTTCAACATTGCTTGGACTTCTTCTTGAGTCAACACAGTTGGCAGATGACGATGTCCCTTAGGAAGGGTCACCAAAGCTATGGGGTCATCATTAACCCGGTGTTGACGAAGCATATACTGGTAAAACTGCCTTAAGCTGGACACTTGCCGGCCAATAGTTGTTCGACTCTGGCCGAGGTTAGTTAAATGAGCCAACAAATTTAAAACTGCATATCGATCAACTTGTTGCCAGTCTGTTAAATGCTGACTGTTAAAATATTGGCCCGCCTTTTTGAGGTCATTTTGATAACTTTGAATAGTATTATTACTTAAACCACGCTCAACTAACAGGAATTGGCCAAAATCCTTCACATCCTGCAGCATTTGCTCCTTACTCATGAGCTGTAACTTCCTTTAACAAAATAAGTTGACCACCGGCTTGGCTGACAATGCGTTCTCGTAATAAATGACCAATTGCACGTTTAAACTGTCCCTTACTCATACCAAAGACCTCTTTAATCATTGCAGGGGAACTCTTATCAGTATAAGGCAACTGTTTATTAGGAGCATGGAAAAGCATTTGATAGATCTGTTTTGCATCATCATCGATAGCCTCATATGCACGTGGCTTTAGAGATAAGTTCAAGCTTCCATGACTGGATATTCCAATCACCCTGGCATGAACCCGTTGACCAAGTCGCGGTTCCTGATCACGTTCAGAAGGATGGATAAAACCTAACTGGAGTCGATCTGTAATCACAAGAGTACCAGTTATTTTCAAACGATAAACTGTTGCGTTAACATTCAAATTTTTCATTTTTGGGGAAACTTTAGTTGCCATTGTCTCAAAAATCTGTTCATCAGCCAGCTTACCCCAAATTCGATCATGGTCATCTACTTGCAATGCCATCAATAATTGATCACCAGGCTGCGGCCACAAAATTTTTAGCGTTGGCAAGTCATCTAAAGATACCACAATATCTTTATTAGGTAAGCCAATGTCCACAAAGACACCCAAATCTCGGCGGACACTTACAACCTTGCCAAAATCATAATGGTCAATTTGAATGGTTGGAATATGTTGACAGGTCATTTGTAACTGGTGGTTTTCGTTTTCATACACGAATCCCTGAACAGAACCACCAATGTGCAATACTTGTGGAGATTCTTCTTTGGGAAGACGGTAAGTCTGGCCATCCCGATCTGGTTGCACAAAGTAATCGTGATCATTTTCATCAATCATTACTGCGCTCACAATTCGCCCTAAATTCTGATTCATTGACTTTCCCTCACTTTACGACGTCGTAATCATTAACTATTCTATTTTACATAGATTTTATGTAAAGTAAAAGAGAGGCTAGAAAATTTCTAACCTCTCTTAGATAACGGCAAACTATTTATTATTTAACAGTTTGGATCCGCATCATGTTGGTAGTACCCTTGTTACCTACAGGTAAACCAGCAATCACGATAATCTTGTCGCCTTCGTTAGCGAAACCAAGCTTCTTAACTTCATCATTAGCTAACTTGAACATTTCATCAGTGTTACCTGGCTTTTCAACAACGTATGGTTGAACACCCCAGTTAATCATCAGACCCTTTTGAGTCCGTTCATCAAATGTTAAAGCAACAATATCAGCATGAGGACGATACTTGGAAATCATCCGTGCTGTGTAACCAGAAGCAGTAGCAGCAACAATGGTCTTAATGTTAAGATCACGGGCAGCGTTAGCAACAGCTGAACCAATGGTTTCAGTAACGTCGGACTTGTCAAAGTTGAATGTTTCAGTACCAAATTGGTCTAAGTTGTTTTCAGCCTTAACGTCAATCCGAGACATTGTAGCAACTGATTCAACAGGATAGTCACCATTAGCACTTTCACCAGAAAGCATTGTTGCGTCAGTACCATCAAAGACGGCGTTAGCAACGTCTGAAACTTCCGCACGAGTAGGACGTGGGTTTTCTTGCATTGAATCAAGCATTTGAGTTGCAGTGATAACAGGCTTACCTAAAACATTGCAACGACGAATCATCCGCTTTTGTACCAAAGGTACGTTTTCTGCAGGAATTTCAACCCCCATGTCACCACGAGGAACCATTAAACCATCAGCAACTTGAATAATTTCTTCAAAGTTGTCAATTCCTTCTTGTGATTCAATCTTAGGGAAAATTTGGACATCTTCCATATTCTTTTCCTTCAAAAGTTCACGAATGTCTAAAACATCCTGTGCCTTCCGTACGAAGGAAGCAGAAATGTAGTTAATGCCATTATCCAAACCGAACCGAATATCACTAGAGTCCTTTTCAGTAATTCCAGGTAAGTTAATGGAAACACCAGGGGCGTTAACACCCTTCCGGGAACCAAGAATACCGTGGTTCAAAACTTTACATACAAGTTCCTTATTTGCTTCGTCTTTCTTTTCAACGAGCATGTCAATTAAACCATCATCGAAAAGAACATGGCCACCTTCATGAACATCATCATAAAGGCCTTCATAAGTAACGGCAATCTTGTCGTGAGTTCCTTCAATGCTATCATCCATTGAAATCCGTACTTCGTCACCAATGTTGTATTCGATCTTACCATCTTTTTGAACAGTAGTCCGAATTTCAGCACCTTTGGTATCAAGCATAATACCAACTTTTTTACCAGTGATTTCTTCAGCTTTGTGAACGTTGTTTAAACGACCAAGGTGTTCTGGATGATCACCATGTGAAAAATTAAAACGAAAAATATTAGCTCCCGCATTAATTAACTTAACAATTGTATCTACGTCCGTACTTGCTGGACCCAAGGTACTAACAATCTTGGTTTTCTTCATAACAAAATTCTCTCCTTTGCATTACTACCCCAATCAAATCTCACTTAGCAGTTTTGATTGTACAGTGCTATAATAACACGTTTTATTTTTTGTGTCTGTAACTTCAGGCCATTTTTTCACGTGAAAAGCTTCATTTTAGCACCTTTCTTATGAAAGCGGTTACTAATCAATTGCCTGTAATACAACGTTTGCGCTTCCAAAAATCTTGTTCAATAACTCACGAGATTTGCTAGAACTCTGAAGCCACATAGATCTGTCCAACAAGTTGGCCTTATTAGAAGCTTCATCAAATACCACCACCGGAACACTGCCGCTAATTTCACTGCTGTTTTCCTTTAATGCGTGTAATAGTTTTGATTGTGATTGTCCCTTCACTATCCTTACCACCCATCGCTGATTACTTTTGGAATTGGTAGTAATCAATCGTTGAACTGGGATGATTTCATTTGCAATTACTTGAGGACGGTTATTACGAAATTCCACAGTTCCATTGATGAGGACAATCCTTGATGGTTGGACAATATCAACATACCTTTGATATTGGTCAGGGAAAATAGTAACATCAACGCTTCCGGTTTCATCTGAAACACTTGCGAATGCCATTGGCTGGTGTGTCTTTTTGGTATTGATCTGCCGAAGTTGATTAATCATCACCAACATTTTGACATGTTCATTGACTTTAATATCAGATACCCGCTGTGTTCGTATTCTTTCGCGGACCTTCTGATACTGTGCAACTGGGTGGCCAGAAATATAAACGCCAAGATACTCTTTTTCTTTTAACAAGCGGTATGTTAAAGGATATTCTTTTCGACGTTCCATCATCGGCTGCAAATCCGCGCTCTTAAACGCGAATTCATTACCGGCAAATAGTCCCGAGAGACCTTCTATCATTTCCGCACGATTATATCCTAAATGATCAAACGCGCCGCTATAAATTAAAGGATTTATCAAGTTTTCTTTTTGCCATTTGTCTCCCATTCTCTGGACAAAGTCACCCAGATTTTTAAAGGGTCCACGCTGTCGTTCATCCATTATTGCTTGAATGAAGTCTCTACGCATTCCTTTAATCATTGTGAAGCCCATTTGAATATCGCCATTAATCAAAGAAAAACTTTCCTGGCTTTGGTTAATATCTGGCCCCTTAATTTTGAGACCAAATTTTTTGGCATCTGCTAAATGGAGTTGTTCTTTATTAATATTTGGCTCGATCGACAATAAAGCCGTAAAAAATTCAGCAGGATAGTGGCATTTCAAATATGCCATTTCATATGCCATCTTAGAGTAAGCGACCGCATGGGAACGGTTAAATCCATAGTTTGCAAACTGGTCGATATAATCAAAAACCTGCGTCGCAATCTGTTTACTGTAACCATTTTGAACCGCCCCATTAATGAACCGGCCGCGCATACTCTCCATTGTGGCTTGTTTTTTCTTACTCATTGCCCGACGCAACAAGTCGGCTTGACCTAAAGAAAATCCTGCCATCTTAGATGCTACTTGCATAACTTGCTCTTGGTAAACCAAAATTCCATACGTTGGTCCTAAAATTGGTTGCAAACTTTCATCTGGCAATACAATTTTTTCCTGACCATGTTTCCGTGCAATAAAATGGGGAATGTTTTCTAGTGGTCCCGGACGATACAAAGCATTGACCGCAACAATGTCTTCAAACGAATCTGGTTGCAGGTTAATTAACGTTTGGCGAATTCCAGTTGATTCAAACTGAAAAATTCCATCCGTAGCACCTTTTTGAAACAATTGAATTGTTGTCTGATCATTTAGCGGAACAGTAGTGATATCAAAATCCGGATCCTTTTGACGGATTAATTGCATCGCCTTATCCATAATTGACAAGTTACGTAATCCTAGAAAGTCCATCTTTAAAAGTCCGACAGATTCAACAATTTCTTTTGGAAACTGGGTCATTAACAACCCTTCTTCGTCATTACCCTTTTGCAAGGGCACGATCGTCCTTAAAGGAGAAGCTGACAAGACCACTCCGGCAGCGTGTGTCGAATAGTGCCGTGGTAGTCCTTCTAGTTGCTGTGCTGTTTGGATAATTAGTCGATTCATCGGGTTATCGATTATCAAATTCCTTAATGGCTGCGAATCTTTAACAGCTTCTGCCAATGTAATACTACGATGACGGGTTAGAGGTCTTAATATATCGATGATTTGCTCAATTTGATATTGGGGCACTCCAAAAACCCTTCCAACATCCCTTACAACTTGACGGGCAGCAAGTGTTCCAAATGTAATAATCTGTGCAACTCTTGAATGCCCATAACGCTTATGAACATATCCAAGAACCTGTTGACGACGATTATCAGGAATGTCCAGGTCAATATCCGGCATTTGAGCTCGTTCCGGATTTAAAAACCTTTCAAATAAAAGTCCGTATTGAAGCGGGTCCACATCTGTGATCGCTAATGCATAAGCCACTAATGACCCAGCTGCCGAACCACGACCAGGACCGGTCATAATTTTTGAGCGGTGAATAAAGTCCATTACATCCCAAACGATTAAAAAGTAGTCATCAAAGTTCATTTGATGAATTACCGTTAATTCGTGATCCAGTCGTTTTTTGTAATCTTGAATGGTCATATGAGGGGCTAACTGACGTTTTTTCAAACCGTCAATGCATAACTGTCTTAAGTAATCAGCGCTTGAAACGCCACCCGGAACGGAAAAGTGTGGTAACACTGGTTTTTGAAAATTCATCTTAAAGCCGCTTGACTGAACTAACAATTCATTATTCTTAACGGCCTCTTGCAACCCGGCTTCGTTATACAGCTTCGTTAATTCTTCTGCAGTCCTAAGATAATGAGCTCCCTTTTTTGAGGAAACTTCTAAAGGAGTTTGAATTTGATTACCACTACTAATTGAACGTAAGACTTGAGTAGAAAAATATTGGTCCGGGTTTAGGTAATCAACTCTTTCGTCAGCAATAGTTGGCAGACGATATTGCTTTGACAAATCTTGAACTACCTGCCGCATCGTTTCGTCAAGGGTTAGGTTAATTCCCAAAAAAGACTGGACGTCCTGAATACTTAACCATTTTAAAAATTGCGCTGCTTCTTGATCCCCTTGCGCACCCAAAATTGGCGGGGTGGGATTAACAATGATAAAACAATGCTCTATATAATGAGATAAATCTTCCCTCGTTAAATCAACATCAGAGGTCATTCTCATAGTAGATAGTTGCATCAAGTTTTCATATCCCTGAAGATCACTGGCAATAGCAGTCAAACTAATTTTCTGATCATCTATGTCGTTTAACGATATGTTAAATTTTGCGCCAATGATAGGACTAATTTGGGATTCTTGTGCAGCTTTATAAAAATCAACTGCCCCATATAATACGTCATTATCAGTGAGGGCCATTGCGGAATAACCACGTTGGCGAGCTGCCGCTGCTAATTCTTTTGGACGAATAGTGCTTTGTAGCAGGCTGTATGTGCTATTAATATCAAGCGGTACCACTGCCATTTTTATCACCTCACCTTTCTTTTTAAAATTATAACAAACTTTGATTTTAGGTGGATTTCTTTTTTTCATTGTCATCGTAAGTTCCATCAAAATATGGTAGAATACAATTGTGATTATTAAAGGGGTGATACTCGTGAGACGAATTGTTGGAAGTATTATGGCCATTATTTGGGGTGGTATTCTAGGAATGCTTCTCGGTTACATTGGTGGTCAACTAGAAGCGGCACCAATTAGTTTTTTGAATGCTGCAATCATTGGGGCGGTGTTCGCAGTACTTGCTGCCAACATTGTTTATACAATAACTGATAAGGCTAATCCCCGTCGACAAAGCAAATAAAATAATTGGTTAACAATCTATTAAAGCTAACTAAACAAAAGAGGTTCCGTCATTTCTAACGGAGCCTCTTTTGTTTGAATTAGGAATTCTTTTCTAATTATTTTCAACATTCAACTTGTTCATTTCCAAAAGAACATCAATTACACGGTCCATTGTTTGTGCCGAAACATATTCAAAGCGACTGTGCATGTTTTCACCACCAGCAAATAAGTTTGGCGTTGGCAGACCCTTGTATGAAATTGTCGATCCATCTGTACCACCACGAACTGGGTAAATATCTGGCTTAATATCTAGGTCTTCCATTGCTTGCTTAGCAAGTTCAACGACTTCCATATGATCTTTTAAAGCGTCACGCAAGTTGTAATATTGATCATTAATGGTAACCTTAACACGATCCTCACCTAATTGAGCATTAATATCGTCGGCAACGGCTTCCAATGCATGCTTACGTTCGTTAAAAATGTCCTTATCATGATCACGAATCAAGTATTCCATCTGTGCGCTATCAACTTCGCCGCTAAACTTGTATAAGTGGAAGAATCCTTCCCGACCTTCTGTCCGTTCAGCACGATCATGATCTGGCAAACTATTATGAAAATCAATTCCCAATTGTAAGGCATTGATCATTGTGCCCTTGGCTACACCAGTGTGAACATTTTTCCCTTTAATATCAACTACTGCATGTGCTGCGTTGAAAGTTTCATATTCAAGTTCGCCTAAAGGTCCACCATCGACAGTGTATGCAAAATCAGCCCCGAATTCTTCTGGTTCAAAATGTTCAGCACCAATCCCAATTTCTTCGTCAGTGCCTAATCCAATTTGAATGGTGCCGTGCTTAATTTCAGGATGATTAATAAGATATTCGCAGAAAGTAATAATTTCTGCCACTCCAGATTTATCATCAGCCCCTAATAATGTAGAACCATCTGTTGTTACAAGTGTGTCACCTTGATACTTCTTTAATGATGGAAATTCACCTGGACTTAAAACAAATTCCCCATCTTGATCCAATTGAATGTCAGATGAGCCATCATAATCTTCAACAATTTGTGGGTTGACGTTATGAGCATTAAAGTCAGCTGTATCAACGTGCGCAATTAGACCGATGGTAGGAACATCATGATCTACGTTGCTTGGCAAGGTAGCTAGTAAATATGTTCCTGCTTTGTTAAAGCGAACATCAGATAAACCAATTTCCTTTAATTCCTTTTCCAATTCCTTTAAAAAGTCCATTTCCTTAGGATCAGAAGGAATAGTATCACTGTTTGGATTTGACCGTGTTTCAACTTTTACATACTTCAAAAAACGTGGTAGTAAGTTTTCATATTTCAAACTTGCCATAATTTAACACCTCATTTAATTAATATCAGACCGCTAATTGCTATGTCAGCTTGTCATAATTATATCATATTACAAATGTCGTCTATTTTGTTACAAAGCGAAATGGTTCCGTATTAATGGACGTTTCAATAATATCCACTGACCAATTATTCTTTTGCTTCCATTCCTCTAGTAGTTGATGAAGTCCCTTAACAGCTACACATTCAATGTGGTGACCCGGATCAACTACAACTAAACCATTAGCGAGAATGTCATGAGCAACGTGATAACTAACATCCCCAGTTACATAGGCATCAGCGTGTTTATCAACAGCTGTTTGATAAAACTCTGATCCAGAACCACCTAAAACTGCTACCCGTTTAATCTGACGGGTATCGCCTTTTTTGGCGATCAAACGTAATCCATTGATGTTAAAAACCTTTAAACAATAGTCAGCAAATTCATCAACGTTCATCGCATGTTGCAATTGTCCAATCCGACCCATTCCACGAGGAATTCCCGTTGCAGGATCGATATCTTTTTCCACTAACGGTACCGTATCTTGTAGTTGCAACTGGTCTGCTAACCAATCGTTCATCCCACCATTCACACTGTCTAAATTTGTATGTGCTGCATATACTGTAATTCCATTATTTAGAATCTTGGCATACATTGCATTCTGTGGATTTCTTGTATCTAGATCCTTAGCCGGGTGAAACATAACAGGATGGTGAGCAAAAATAAAGTCAACTTGCCGTTCGATTGCCTCGTCTACCACCTCTGGCCGTACATCTAAAGTCGTCATAATGCGCGTTACTGGTTTATCAGGGTTTCCAATTTGTAAGCCAACATGATCCCACGATTCGGCTAAACTAGGGTCACAAAACTTTTCAAATTGATTAATTATTTCTGTCCCGGTCGTCATCAGGTAACACTTCCTTAATCAAGTTAATTTTCTTTTGCATCGTCATCAAATGATCTTCTGGAATCGTCTTAGCTTGGCGCATTTGAACTACCGTTTTTTCACAACGTTTTAATTCCGCTTGCCATTTTGCATTAAAGATGGCTGAAGTCTGTTCCAACAGCAATGGTCCAAATAGTAATTCCTTTTCTCCATACCGAACTGGGCAGACAGTAGGTTCCGCAACAATAATTTCATAAATGTGATGATCCTCTTCCAAAATTTGTTCATTTTGAATTTGGTATTGATGGCTCATCAACCATTCACGAACCCGATTCTCACCAACGTTTGGTTGCAAGATCAATTTTTTCACTCCAGATAACCGATCTTGACCTTCATCTAAAATTTTCGCAATTAACGATCCACCCATACCAGCAATGGTTACTGTATCAATGCCATCATCCGCAGTAACTGCTGCTAAACCATCGGCTAATCTTGGAATTAATACTTTTTCTAATCCTAACTGTCTGATTTCTTTTTTTTCGTTTTCAAATGGTCCCTTCGCAACTTCTCCAGCAATTGCAAAGTTAATGCGATGGTTAATAATTAACGAAGCTGGCAAATATGCATGGTCCGATCCAATATCAGCTAAGCGGGCGCCTTGCGGGACATATTGTGCCACCGCCGTGAGCCGCTTTGAAAGATGGTGTGCATCCATCTTGCATCATTCCTTTTCAAAAAATTCAATACTTTTATTGTATATAACTTCATCAAAAAAAGCACGGTTTTTAATTCCGTGCTTTCTTTACTAGTCTAATGTATCAAGGTATTGCTTGATTTGATCCATTGCTTTTTGTAACTTTTCATCAGAAGCCGCATATGAAATCCGAATGTAGCCTTCACCACCGGCACCAAAGGCACTTCCTGGAATAACACCAACCTTAGCCTTCTTAGCTAAATCAAGTGCAAAGTTGAAATCATCCTTACCGAATTGAGCAGGAATCTTAGCAAAAACGTAAAAGGCTCCATCTGGCGTAGCAATATCAAAGCCCATCTTTTCCATACGGTCAACTACAAAGTCACGACGCTTTTGATATTCTTTCCGGAAAGCCACTGGATCTTCACGACCATTGTTTAAAGCTTCAACAGCAGCGTCTTGTGCAATGTCGTTAACACAAGTAACCATGAATCCATGCATCTTATAGATTTCACCAATCAGTGGTGCAGAGCCAGCAATATAACCTAGTCGCCATCCAGTCATAGCATGTGACTTCGATAAGCCAGATACTAACAATGTTTGTTCAGGATAAATTGTTGCTAATGAAAAATGTTCTTGATCATATGTTAATTCACTGTACATTTCGTCAGCGACAATCAAAATATTATTATCGTGCAGGATCTTACCTAACCGACGTAATAAGTCTTCTGGATAAGCCCTTCCAGTAGGGTTGCATGGGTAATTTAAGAGGATCATCTTAACATCACCATGCTTGTCAATTTCGCTCTGTAACTTTTCTGGAGTCAATACAAAGCCATCATCAGATGTATCAACTTGAATACATTCAGCACCAGTTAGCGTAATAATTGGGAAGTATAAAGAGAATACTGGAGTAGGTACCAAAACTTTGTCTCCAGGATTTAACAAACTAAAGGTAATCGCCGTTAAAGCCTCTGTTCCCCCATTAGTAATTAGAATTTCGTCTTCTGGATTATAATCAACATTCCGAGTATCAGCTAAGTACTTAGCAACTGCCTTCCGTAATTCTAACTTACCAGCAGCAGGTCCGTAGTGAGAATCATTGTCTCTAATTCCTTGAACGGCGGCTTCCTTAACGTGTTCTGGTACGTTAAAATCTGGTTCACCCAGAGTTAACTTCACTAACCCAGGAATAGATGAAATCTTCATATCAAAATCACGAATTGCTGAAGGACGAATTGCCTTAACATCATTGTTTACGTAGTTTTCCATACCCTTTGCAAGTTCTGGCATAATACATCATTCTCCTTTTCTACAGAATGTTTTCCAAACCAATAACTAATCCATTTAAATCATTGACTTTTTGTAAAGCAACTTTGACCCCGCTCATGAATGAACTCCGATCAAAAGAATCTTGCCGAATAGTCAACGCTTCACCTTTACCACCAAATAATACTTGTTCGTGAGCTACATATCCTGGGAGACGTACAGAATGAATCTTAATTCCTTCATAATCACCACCACGAACATCTTTCAACGTTTCAATTGTGTCAGGAGCGGTTTGATGAGGTTCCCGATTTTCGGCAATTAATTTGGCTGTGCTTAAAGCAGTTCCAGAAGGAGCATCCTTCTTATCCTCATGATGCATTTCAATAATTTCAACATCTGGGAAATATTTGGCAGCTTCCTTAGCAAATTTCATCAACAAAACTGCTGACATACCAAAGTTAGGAGCAATCAAACCACCTAAACCTTTATCTTTAGCTAACTGCTGTAAATCCTTTTCTTGATCATCTGTTAAACCTGTTGTACCAACAACTGGTCTAATTCCATGATTCAAAGCAAATTTAACATCTGGATAGACCGCAACTGGTGCTGTAAAGTCCAACCAAATATCAGCAACATCACCATCAATTTCGTCTAAGGAACCGTACAGTTTAGTATCTGCTGAAACATGGTACTTAGCCTGGTCGCCATCTTTAATTCCTAAGCCAAGACCTGCAGACACTTCAAAGCCATCGAGATCATTAATCATCTTAGTGGCATATTGTCCCATCGCTCCATTAATACCAGCAACTAATACTCTTTGCATCTTAATTTTCCTCCAAATTCAATGGTAACTTGCCATTGAAAGCATCTTTTGGCAGATCTAACGCAACTGCTAATTGTGCTTTTTCATCATCATTTAGGGTCATAATTGGCATTCGACAACCTCCGACATTAAATCCTTGAGCATTTAATAACGCCTTGACTGGTGATGGTGATGGGAACATAAATAATGCTGCCATCTTAGGAGTTAACCACCGTTGCAATTTGGCTGCTGATTGATAATCTCCTTTATACAGAGCATCATACATTGCACGCATTTGTGGTGTGTAGGAATGTGAGGCCACCGAGATAACCCCATTTGCACCCAATACACGTGCCGTTAATGCTTGTGCATCTTCACCAGAAAATACACAGAAGTCATCAGCTTTATGGTCAATAACGTATTCCATTTCCTCAAGTGAAGCACATTGCTTAACCCCTGCGATATTATCATGGTGTGATAATTCACAAATGGTTTCTTGAGACATCTTTGATCCAGTTCGACCAGGAATGTTATAAATAATGATTGGAATATTGACGTTGTCAGCCACAGTAGTGAAGTGAGCCTTCATCCCACGTTGATTTGGCTTGTTATAAGGTGGAACAACAACCAATGCGTAGTCAATGCCATCAATTTTACCAACTTCATTTGTGAAACTAATCGTTTCTTTTGTATTATTACTTCCAGTCCCAGCAATTACTGGTACTCGTCCATTAACAATTTGACCAAACTTAGTATACAATTCAATCTTTTCATCATGGGAAAGCTCCGGTGTTTCACCGGTAGTTCCGCCAATAACAAATCCATTGCTTCCTTGTTCAATGAGATAATTAGTTAATTTCTCTAAAGCATCAAAATCAATCTCATTGTTATCATTGAAAGGTGTAATAATCGCTGTTAATAAATCAGCATCTGCTAACTTCATTATTATTCCTCCTTAGCATTCATACGATATTCCAAGAAACCAGTAATTGCATCAATGCCCCGTTTAATCGAGGATTCTTTTGGAGTCAAAGTTGCGGAATGCAATTGTGAATCATCCTCAACCCCTAACCAGAACATTGTGCCTGGAAATTTAGCTAATAGGTAACCAAAATCTTCACCAGTCATTGCGGGCTTCGTTTCAATAAAGTTGACATTCTTTGCATCTGACATGTATTGAATAAAGCGTTTTGTTAACTTGGGATTGTTCTCAACTGGCCAATAACCACCCTGATTCAATCCTAATGTAACTTTAACACCAAAGCTGGCCTCAATACCATTGCATACTTCTTGTAAACGCTTGTCAATTAAAAGAATCATGTCTTGAGTTAATCCACGAATGGTTCCCTCAATTCGTGCATGGCCTGCAATCACGTTTCGAATGGTCCCAGCAGTGATTTTCCCTAAAGTAATCACACCACTGTCAATGGGATCAATACTTCGTGAAACAATCGTTTGGACCTGTACAATTAAATTGGCAGCAGCTACAACCGCATCATTAGCATCTTGAGGGAAGGCCGCATGACCACCCTTTCCTTCAATGTCAATGTTAACTTCCGTGGTCCCGGCAAATAACGTCCCCATTCGACAGCCAATAGCACCTGCAGGAAGTTCGGGATTATCATGCAATCCATAAAACTCGTCTGGTTTCCATTGTCCCTTAAATAGTCCTAGTTCATAAGCTCTTTTTCCACCAGCTTCACTTTCTTCCGCCGGTTGGAAGAAGAATAGCAGATTATCCTTTGGCTGATGCTCACTAAAGTAGCTTAATACTCCTAAGGCAACCGTCATATGAATGTCATGACCACACGCGTGCATCACGCCAGGATGGGTAGACTTGTAAGGTAAACCAGTTTTTTCTTCAACTGGTAACGCATCAATATCAGTCCGGTAGCCAATTGTTCTTTCAGGTTGACTACCATGTATCAAAACCATCAGAGCAGTTGGCAATTCTTCAAATTCCTTAACTTCCAGATGTTCTTGATTCATGGCTTGAATGACCTTCATTAGGTAAGCATGTGTCTCAACTTCATGTAAGGCCAATTCTGGAATTTGGTGTAAATGACGACGAATTTTGATTAATTCTTCTTCTTTTAATTCTGCCATAATTATAACTTTCTCAAATCATCTTCCAGACCAGTTTTGCTATCTGTCTTCGCATCAACATTCTTAACAAACTTGGCTGGAACACCGGCTACAACTGTGTGAGGTTCAACATCATGAGTTACAACAGCACCAGCTGCTACAACGGCACCTTCACCAATATGAACCCCTTCAAGAACCACTGCGTTAGCACCAATCAAAACATTATCGTCAACCCGAACTGGTTCAGCAGAAGCAGGTTCAATCACTCCAGCTAATACAGTACCGGCACCAATATGACAATGCTTTCCAACAATGGCACGACCACCAAGGATTGTGCCCATATCAATCATGGTTCCTTCACCGATTTCTGCACCAATATTAATTGTAGCGCCCATCATAACCACTGCATTGTCACCAATTACAACTTGGTCACGGATGGTTGCACCAGGTTCAATCCGAGCATTAATGTTCTTCAAGTCTAACAATGGTACAGCAGAATTACGGGCATCATTTTCAACATGCATCCCATCAAATTCTGACTTATGCTGATCTAAAAATGGCTTTAAAACTTCCCAATCGCCAAAAACTGTAGCTGTATGTTCTTCAACATATGCATCTGCTTCAGCAGGAAATTGTAATTTGGATAAATCTTTTCCACGAAGATATACTTTTACAGGAGTCTTTTTGGGAGCATTTCCAATATAATTAATAATACTTTGCGCATCTAATTTTGCCATTTTCATACCTCTTTCTATTATTACAATGAGTAGTTTAGATCCAAATGAGTTAAGTCATCATAACTTTCACGCTTAATAACTAACTGATCACGACCATTTTCGACAAATACTACAGCTGGGCGTGGATTACGGTTATAGTTTGAAGCCATCGCGTAATCATAAGCACCCGTATCCAACATCACGAGCACGTCACCTGGATGTGTTTCAGGCAGTGGTTGACGATCACTTAAAATATCTCCAGATTCACAATACTTCCCAGCAATGCGAACTTCTTCGATATTTTGAGCTTGCGGGTCACGCGCCAGCACCGCTTCATACTTAGCATTATAAAGTGCTGGGCGAATATTATCACCCATTCCGCCATCAACACTTACATACGGTAAGAGGCCCGGAATATCTTTCCTTGAACCTATAGTATATAACGTATATCCTGCTGGGCCAACTATTGATCGACCGGGTTCAATCCAAATAGCCGGCATATCAATACCTGATTCTTGAGCTGATTTTTTTACTACATCTATAATGGCCCGTACAAAATCTTCAGGATGAATTGGATGATCGTCAGCAGAGTATTTAATTCCAAAACCGCCACCAACGTTCAAAATCTTAGTATGAAAATCATACTTTTCTTGCCAATCTGCGGCAATTTGAACTAACTTGTGAGCGACACCCTTAAATCCCTGCACATCAAAAATTTGTGAACCAATATGAGCATGGATACCAGTAACATTGATTTGCGAAATTGCCATTAGCTCACGCAATGCTTTATCTGCCTGGCCAGAGTCAACATCAAACCCGAATTTGCTGTCAACTTGTCCTGTGGCAATATACGAATTAGTATGCGCCGCTATTCCAGGAGTAATTCGTAACTGAACGTTCACTCGCTTTGAAGAATCAGCAATCAATTGCTTTAATAAATCAATTTCATGGAAATTATCTACAACGATCGTACCAACGCCATGCTCCAAGGCCATTGATAGTTCAGCTTCTGACTTATTGTTACCATGGAAGCTAATTTTTTCCATCGGGAAATCGGCTTTGATTGCCGTAGCCAGTTCACCACCAGAAACAACATCAATATGTGCTTGTTCTTGCTTCATAACTTGATAAATCGCAACCGAAGCAAACGCCTTACTTGCATAACTTACTTCGTATTCAACATGTTCTTGTTCGAAGACATTTCGAAACCGATGAATTTGATCACGAATTTTAGCAACGTCATAAACTAAAACCGGTGTTCCATATTTGTCAGCTAATGTTAGGGCATCAACTCCACCAATCTGAAGATGACCAGACGAATTAATATCTGCTGCCTTAATTTGATCATTCATTAAATTCTCACCCAGCTCTCTATTTGCCATTTCGAAGAGAAAAAAATCCCGGTACACAATGCGCATACCGGGACATTCATATTATTTATCCAGTAGTCGATAGCGCACCGCAAGCTGATATTGTCTTGCGACAGTCCGTAGTTTATTCAACCACGACCCAGCTCAGTGACTTATTACCATCATCACCGCTTCGGCGACCGCCCCTTTTACAGTTAGTCATCATCAGGTAAAAACTCGTAACCATTACTTATGTTGGTCGCTCCTCTTCGATTTGTTTATACTATAATTCGTAACTATATCCCCGTCAATAGTAAATCAACAGAAATTCTCATCATTTTCACATTTTTCAACAATTGTCATATTAACTTCTCTAGTGTTTTGTTTGCAAGCACCCTTATTAATGGTAAAATCCTAGATAATAAACTTTTAATTAAAGAAGGTAAAAAGATGAAAGTTGTTAAATTCGGTGGTAGCTCATTAGCTAACGGTGAATCATTTGAACATGCGATTTCGATTATTAATGCCCAGCCTGAAAGACAAATTGTGGTTACTTCAGCTCCTGGAAAACGGTTTAAAGATGATATTAAAGTTACCGATCTATTAATTAACTATGCCAATGCAGTCCTAAAACATAATGACTATAGTGTCATTCAAAATGATATTTTTTCTCGTTATGAAGAAATTGGCCAATACTTCGGTGTCGACCGAGCTGCTCTATCTACCATTCATCAAATTATTGTAGAGTTGCCAAACAAAGATTATCCGAACGATGATTACCTAATGGCTGCATTCAAGGCTCATGGTGAACGATTAAATGCTCGTTTAATGGCACTGGTTTTACAAAAGAAAGGTATTAATGCACGTTTTGTTGACCCGAAAGAAGCTGGTTTGATCGTCGATGGTGAACCAAATAATGCTATTGTAGATCCGCAAACTTACGTAAACCTTGCCCATTTTGATTATCAAAATGATGAAAAACTTATTTTCCCAGGTTTCTTTGGTTTTACGATTGATGGGAATATCGCTACTTTCTCACGTGGTGGATCTGACATTACGGGCGCAATTTTAGCTCGTGGCTTTAATGCCGATCTCTACGAAAACTTTACTGATGTGGACGCAATTTTTTCTGCAAATCCTGCATTAGTAGATCATCCTCAACCTATTAAACGGATGACTTATCGTGAAATGCGTGAATTATCATACGCTGGTTTCTCTGTTTTCCATGATGAGGCTTTAATTCCTGCTATCCAAGGAAACATCGTTGTTAACGTAAAGAACACCCAAGCTCCAGAAAAACCTGGTACATTGATTGTTCCTAACCAAGGATTCAAACCACAACAAATTGTTACAGGTATTGCCGGCGGTAAACACTATGCAGCTCTCTACTTACACAAGTACTTGCTAAATCGTGAAGCTGGATTTACACTAAAGATTCTAGAAATTTTAAATAAGTATGGGGTTCCTTATGAACATATGCCATCGGGAATTGATGATATAACAATTATTTTTGACCGCAAATTAATCTCAGATGACATGGTTCAAACCATCTGTGATGAAGTCAAAGCAACTGTTAATCCAGATAGCCTTGAATGGATTGATGATTATGCCATTATTATGGTTGTCGGTGAAGGAATGCTGAATCGGGTTGGTGTGGCAGCAGGTATTTTTGATGAATTAGCTGCACAAAACATTCGTATTTCCATGATTAATCAAGGTGCTTCCCGCATTTCTATCATGATTGGTACTTATAAAAAAGATGCCGATAATGCAATTCGTGCAATTTATCGTCACTTTTTCCCTAAAAATAACTAAGGAGGAGTTTGCGATGGTTCAATTATTAAAAGTCCATGGTTCCCAAAATAAGTTTTTCATTTTAGATCAAACTACACTTGAGCATCAATTAACGGATCCTGAACTAGTTGCTCTAACAAAACAGATTACGGATCCAGAGAAAGGATTACTTCACGGTGCTGATGGTTTATTGGTTGTTAATCATTCCGATCATCCCGGAGTAACAGCTCAGATGCGGGTTATTAACGCGGATGGTAGCGAAGCATCCATGTGTGGTAATGGTATTCGCACAGTGGCGCGGTACGTTGCTGAAAAAGAACATCAAAATGAATTTAAAATTGAAACAATGAAAGCTGATTTAAAGGTAGCTAAGCATCAACCATTTGCAGATGGAGTACCTGCCTATGCAGCTGAAATTTCTCCAGTTTCTTTTGATAAGAAAGCTCTGCCTTTCGACAATTTAGGTGGTGAGAGGATTGTTGATGAATATGTACCAGAATTAGCTCCTGGTTTAAAGTTCACCTCAATTGCCGTTCCCAATCCACATTTAATTGCATTCATGGATAAGGAGACCATTACTGGACCGCTCCTTGGTGAACTGGGAAGTTATCTAAACAGTGATAATCCATACTATTCAGATGGCGTCAATGTTAACTTTGCTACTATTCTTGGTAAAAATAAGTTATTTGTTCGAACATTCGAACGGGGTGTTGGTTATACAAATGCTTGTGGTACTGGAATGTCAGCCACATCGCTAGCTTTTGCATTAACTCATCCCGACATGGCCGATCTTAACACACCAATCACTGTCTACAATCCAGGTGGAATGGTACAAACAATTGTTCATTTTGATAATCACCAATATTGGATTGAGTTAATTGGTAATGCTACAGTTACACACAAGATTGATGTTGACGAACAAGCATTACATGATGCAGATGTATCTGTACAAAATGCGACAATCACTAAAACTGAAGAACAATCAGCTTACGAACAAATGGTAAATTCCCTACCTAAGACAGTTCAAGTTGATGTTAAGGAATAGTTTCTTAACTAACAAAAAGAGGATTTGGTATCACAAACCAAATCCTCTTTTTTAGCACCTATTATTCCAAGAAGTCTTTCAATTGTTTTGAACGTGATGGATGACGTAATTTCCGTAAAGCTTTGGCTTCAATTTGCCGAATTCGTTCACGGGTAACGCCGAATACTTTCCCCACTTCTTCCAAAGTGCGTGTCCGACCATCATCAAGTCCAAACCGTAATCTCAACACATTTTCTTCACGATCTGTTAACGTATCCAAAACATTTTCCAGTTGTTTCTTCATCATTTCATATGCTGCGTGATCAGCTGGACTAGTAGCATCGTGGTCCTCAATGAAATCACCCAAATGTGAATCGTCCTCTTCACCAATTGGTGTTTCCAAAGAAACCGGTTCTTGAGCGATCTTCAAGATATCCCTAACCTTCTTAGTTGGCATATCCATTTCAGCACCAATTTCTTCTGGTAATGGCTCACGACCTAAGTCTTGAAGTAACTGACGTTGAATCCGGATTAACTTGTTAATTGTTTCAACCATATGTACTGGAATCCGGATTGTCCGTGCTTGGTCCGCAATGGCACGGGTAATCGCTTGACGAATCCACCATGTAGCATAAGTTGAAAACTTAAAACCTTTGCGGTAGTCGAATTTTTCAACCGCCTTCATCAGTCCCATATTACCTTCTTGAATCAGGTCTAAGAACTGCATTCCACGACCAACGTACCGCTTAGCAATGGAAACCACGAGTCGGAGGTTTGCTTCGGCAAGCTCTTGCTTGGCAGTTTCGTCCCCTTTCTCAATTCGCAATGCCAATTCAACTTCTTGATCAGCGGTTAATAAGTTAACTCGACCAATTTCCTTTAAATACATCCGAACCGGATCATTAATTTTTACCCCGGTTGGTGCGGAAGTGTCACGATCGTTAACCGCCTTTTGAGATAATTTTTCGGTAGCCTTAAGAGCACGTGGGTCTGGATCGCCATTGTCATCCACAACACTGATTCCGGCATCTTCAATGTTTTGCATTAAATTATCCAAGCCGTCAGCATTTAACTTAAACGGAGCAGCGATTTGTTCACTTAATTCATCATATTTAATATTTTTAGCCTTTTTATACTGGCGAATTAACTTGCCGACTGCTTGATCATACTTTTTTTGGTCAAAATTCTCATCATTAGAGATTACAAGTTGTTTTTTTGCATTTGCCATATTAGTTTAATTCCTCCGTTTTTATTTTTTGTTGGTGTTGGTAGAGGGTTACCAACTCACTTGCCAATTTTGTTGTCAATTCTTGATCATTCATCATTGCCGCTTCATTTAAAGCTGCTTTTTTTGCTTTAATCTGCTGTTCTAATGGTGCATCATTTATAATCACCCGAATGCAGTCGTTCACAGCATCATCATTAATATTATCATCTAGAGATAGCTCTGCGACCTGCGTTAAAATTCGTTGTTGATTTTGATTTGTTGCCCGATCCATCAAGGCAGCAGTTGAAAATTCCTGATGATCAACAAAATATTCCTGTATCTTAGTATACAACTCTTGATAATCACCATCGACAAATTTGAAAGATTTGTTGTTTTGGAGTGACAACCGCACCCCTTCATCATTGATATAATACTTCAATAATCGCTGCTCTGCACGTTCTAATTTTGATACTACAGTAGCAGTTTGCCCTTGATCATAAATTGCTGATGAACTATTACTCGTTACACGTTGCTGAACACTTTTCCTCTTTGAAGTAGCGGACGTTCTTTGAACATGTGGAATAATCTCGTCCAGCTGTCTCTTTAAACTCTCCTTATCTAAGGAAAATTCATCCGCTAATTTTTGTAGATATAAATCACGTGCTACTGGCTCAGAAACTTGGCCAATTACCCGTAATGCTGCATTCAAGTATCCTAAGAGCTCATCTTGATTTTTTAAATTTAACCCCCGTTGCAAATAACGCAAATGAAATTCAACGGGATTCTCTTGTGAATTCTGCAGATAATCTTTAAATTTAATGCCGCCATATTTCTGTACATACTCGTCAGGGTCAATTCCGGCCGGAAGTTGAATGATTTGAAGTGACAAACGAGGAGCATTATTTTCAAACATTTGAATTGCTCGATAAATTGCGTTTTGTCCTGGATCATCACCATCGTAGCAGATATTAACATGGGTTGTTATTCTTTGAATCGTTCTGATTTGGTCCTCAGTTAAATTGGTTCCCATCGACGCAATCCCATTTTCAACACCCGCTCCATAAGCAGAAATCACATCCATAAACCCTTCAAAAAGGGTCAATGACTCCGTTTGACGTGCTGCCTTTTTGGCAACATTCAAGTTAAATAACGTTCGACTTTTATTAAAAATCTCAGTCTCAGGACTATTCATATATTTCGGCTCGTTATCATTTCCTTTTGGAGCTAAAATTCGCCCGGAAAAGGCAACAACGTGCCCGTTTTCATTCATAATCGGGTACATTACCCGACCATGAAAACGATCATGTAAGTCACCATTGCGATCCTCAGTAAATAATCCAGATTTACGAAGTAGCTGATAATCAATGTCTTGATTTTGAGTATACTGGAGCAAAATTTCTCCATCAGCATTATTTTCCGGAGCAAACCCTAAGTTAAATTGATCAATTAGTGCTCTGCTCATTCCACGATGGAGCAAATACTGCATAGCGGGTCTCCCTGCTTCCGTATTCACAAGAATATGGTGATACAACTTTGCCACTTGATCATGGAGCTGTACTAATTGGCCCCGCGGGCTAGTGTCGACCTTAGTTTGCGATTGTGAAGAATATTGGCTTGGGATACTAATATTACTCATTTCCGCAACTTTTTGCACTGCCTCTGGAAATGATAGATTATGAAGTTGCTGAAGAAAGCCAAAAACGTTCCCACTCCGGTGACAGCTAAAACAGTAGAAAAACTGCTTTTGCTCATTTACGGCAAATGACGGTGTATCATCTCGATGAAATGGGCAATGACCCATTAAATTTTTGCCTTGTTTCTTGAGTTGAACGTCCTGGCTAATTACATCCACAATATTAACTGAATCACGAATTTGGTCAATTAATTCATTTGGAATTCTTGCCACATCGTCTCCTCCAGTCATATAAAATAGTTACGAAAGGTCGCTTTCCAAAACGGATTGCGACCTTTCCTAAACAATACCTAATTTAACTTACTAACATGATACCACAATTAACTAAATAATCCAATAGTTATTTAACAATTAATAAATCTAAATTACCCAATTCCTTAGTCATATTTGCGATTTCTTGCAACTGAGCTAATCGATTATTCTTGATTTGTTCATCCTTGTCCATAATCATATTTTCATCAAAATATTCAGTAATGACTGAAGACAATGACCGTAGACTACGAAGATCTTTATCCATATCTTCTTGAGAGAAATCATCTGCAACATTATTTACCGCATTGAAGAGCTTTTCTTCGGAAGGGTTTTGGAATAATTGTGAATTAATGTTTGAATCTTGACCCTGACCTTTCTTAGCAATTCTAAGTACCCGTGTCAGTGCCTCAATATCATCCTTAAAGCCGTCATCATCTTTTTGTTCATTAATGGATTTTGCAGCTGCCAAAATATTTACGATATCATATTGATTCGTATCGGTAACTGCATCAACAATGTCATGACGCATTTTTTCTGCATTAAAGAATTGTTTAAGACGATCCATAAAGAATTCACGTACTTGACCAGCATTCTTTTGATAATCAAATTTAGTTTCGATTCCAGCTTTTTGAATTGCATCCGCAAATTCTGACTGCATGTCTAGTAGTGGCAAATGCCATCCCTGCTCTGCCATCATTCTTACAATACCGTAAGCCTGACGCCGTAGTGCATATGGGTCGTTAGATCCTGAAGGAATCATACCAGTTGCAAAGAAACTAATAATACTGTCAAGTTTATCGGCAATTGCCAAAACTGTCCCAATCTTTGTGCTTGGAAGATCTCCTTCTGCTGAAATCGGCATGTAGTGTTCCCGAATAGCAGCTGCAACACTCGCCTTTTCACCAAACAGTTTGGCATAAATTTCGCCCATGATCCCTTGAAGTTCAGCGAATTCTCCTACCATTTGAGTAGTTAAGTCAAATTTATAAATGTGTGCTGCACGATCTAGGTCAGCTAGCTCCTCGTCATTTAGATTTAATTTCTTGCCCAAAATTTGAGCAATTACAGCAGTGCGGGCCATCTTGTCATACATTGAACTGATCTTATCATGGAAACTAACTTTCTTTAATCGTTCAACATATTGATCAATCGAAAGTTTTTGGTCCTCTTCATAGAAGAATTGAGCATCTTCCAAACGAGGCACCAGTACCCGTTCATTACCTTTAATGACATTTTCGATGAATTTAGTATTTCCGTTCCGAACTGAAATAAAGTGTGGAAGAAGTTTCCCATCATGATCACGAACACAGAAGAATCGTTGATTATCCTTCATAGAAGTAATTAAAACAGCATCTGGCAATGCTAAATATTTCTTGTCAAATGAACCTGCAAAAGCTGTTGGCCATTCAACTAAGTTATTAACTTCTTCTAACAAATCGGCATCCCAGTCGATTTGCCAATCATGTTCGTTGATAATCTTGTTAATTTGTTCTTTAATTAATTGCTTCCGTTGCGCCTGATCAGCAATAACAAAATCATCATGAAGGGTTTGTTCATAAGATTCAGCAGAAGCAATTTCAACAGGGTGCCCTAGGAAGCGATGACCTTGAGTCTGGCGACCTGCATGGACATCTAAAATGCTAAATGGCACTACTTCATCATTTAGCAATGATACTAACCACCTAATTGGTCGAATAAATTGCAGGTTATTATATCCCCACTTCATAAGGGTTGGGAAGTTCATGGACGTAATAACTTTTGGTAACCCTTGTAATACTTCAGCAACGCTCTTTCCAGCAATATGCTTTTCAACAAAAACATATTCAGTGCCTTTAACATCCTTAAATTCAATATCATCAACAGTAGCTCCTTGGCCTCGTGTGAAACCAATTGCTGCCTTAGTCCAATTACCATCTTGATCTTGGGCAATTTTCTTAGCTGGTCCCTTTACTGACTCATCAATATCAGGTTGTTTATCACTCAATCCTTCAATTAATAATGCCATCCGCCGTGGAGTAGCATATTCTCGAATACTATCAAAGGTAATGCGTTGTTCCTTAAGATATTTTGCCACACGCTCGTGTAATTGCTTAATGCTTGGCGTTACAACATGAGCGGGCATTTCTTCGACCCCAACTTCAAGTAAGTATGAATTAGCCATGTTACTTTTCCCCCTTTTGTGCCTTCTAGGCTTTTTTCGCAGCTTGCTTAGCAGCACGTTCCTTAGCTTTTTCAGCCTTCTTAGTATATTCATCCACCGTTTGTTGACGAACTTTTTCATCATGAATTAATGGGAAGCCAAGTTTCCGACGTTCTTCAACAAAGGCCTTGGCAATAGATTTTGCCATAATACGAATTCTGTGTAAGTAACCGGCCCGTTCAGTAACAGAAACAGCACCGCGAGCATCTAATAAGTTAAAGGTATGGCTACACTTTAAAACATAATCATATGCCGGGTGAACTAGTCCCAATTTAATTAACCGTTTAGCCTCTGATTCGTAGTTATTAAAGGCTTCTAGCAGCATCTCCTGATTACTTTCTTCAAATGAATATTTAGAATGTTCATATTCAGGTTCTTTGAAGATGTCACCGTACAAAACACCATCTGCCCATTCCAAATCATAGACTGAATCAACATTTTGAATATATTCAGCAAGTCGTTCCAAACCATAGGTAACTTCTGAAGCGACCGGATTCATAGTTAATTCACCCACTACTTGGAAGTATGTAAATTGAGTGACTTCCATCCCATCGAGCCATACTTCCCAACCAACACCGGCACAACCCATTGATGGATTCTCCCAGTTGTCTTCCACAAAGCGGATATCATGTTCTAGAGGATCAATCCCTAATTGCTTTAAACTACCCAAGTAGAGTTCTTGAATATTATCTGGTGATGGCTTCATTAATACTTGGAATTGGTGGTGCTGGTATAACCGGTTTGGGTTCTCACCATATCGACCATCAGCTGGACGGCGTGATGGTTCAACATATGCGACGTTCCATGGTTCAGGACCAATGGCCCGTAAAAAAGTGTATGGACTCATTGTTCCGGCACCTTTTTCGTTGTCATAGGCCTGCATTAACATACATCCTTGATCTGCCCAGTATTTTTCCAGAGTAAAGATAATATCTTGCACTGTTAACTTCTTTGTCATAATTGTGCTCCTTTCAGAAAAAAAGCCCCTGCAATGGCACTAAGGCCACTGCAGGGACGAATGAATCGCGGTTCCACCCTGCTTTTTCACATCTCTGTGAAACAGCTTAATTCATCTTAACTGCTAGAGTGCCATTCACTAAATAGATTTACAAGGCTTACACCATTCCTTGCTCGCTGACAAAATCACTTTTAGGAAACTCTCCGTCTTCGTTAAACTCATTTAATTTACACTTTATAATCATACAACCATGTTAAAAAAAGTCAATTTGATATGCTAAAAAAGATTATTTTTCACGCCAATTTTTTAATTGAGCGGTCCAAGTACCCATTTGGTCAATGAATCTTTTACTTTTTAACCGCAATCCAACCTGGTCACCATAAATTTTATCTAATGCCCATCGTAAATTCCTTTTCACTAGTGGATCAACTTTAATCTCATGAACCTTTTTTAAATTCAAGGTAGCAAAAAAGCGTAAGTAGTTGACTGTTTTGGGGTCTAAGTGCAAGCGATGCGGGTCTTGATCAAAATGATTAATACAAATTAATCCACCATAAGCTTCAGAATAATCCATGACCTTTTCTGTACGCCCACAAATTACGCAATGCCGCCACTCAGGTAGTATCCCAAATCGTCCTAATAGTTGTACTTCAATGACATTTACTACAATTTGCGGATCACGTCCCTTTTCAATCAAGTGAAGAGCAGCCATCACTTGGTCATACCATCCGCCAATGTTTTTTCCGTCATCAAATGCGCGATCTACTAATTCTAAAAGATAAGTAGCATAAGCATTAGCATTAATATCGGTTGCAATGTGAGTTAAATGGTTAGATTCTTGAACGCTGATGATGTAATTCAAGCGGTCCTTAGACAACCAGCCAACATATTGGCCATAAGTAAACGGCAAAAGATCACTTGCCATCTTAAAGTTTTTCCGTCGGGCACCCCGTACTAAAAACATTGCTGGTCCTTGTTTATCAGTTAGGAACTTGATCAATTGGTCATGCTCACGGTAATCTCTTACCTGCATCACCACTCCATTAAATAGTTCATTAACTCTTGTCATCTACTCACCTCGCTAAGAACAATTGGGGCGTGACAGAAGTGGTTTGCGACTTCGTTTTCACACCCCGTCGACACGTAGTTAGCCTGTAGAAAGCAACAATAGGGGCCCAGCGATCGGTTTACCGAGTGCTAGGTCCCATTGTTGTACTACGTTATTCGTATTTAATAATTTAAGCCTTAATTATGTCACAGCTCCATTGCAAATTAATAATCTGTTTTACGATAACCGTAGTCTTTCAGCATTGCAGACTTATCACGCCAACCTGGAACCACCTTTACCCACAATTGAAGGTAAACGTGATCACCTAACAAGTGTTCAATATCTTGACGCGCTAGCTGACCAATTTTTTTCAACATTTGGCCCTTTTTGCCAATAATAATTCCCTTTTGTCCCGGTCGCTCAACAATAATATTGGCACTAATATGCACAGTATCATTATCTTCCCGCTTAATTGAAGTGACATCAATTGCGACCGAATGCGGAACCTCTTCACGCGTTAATTGAAAGACCTTTTCCCTAATCATTTCAGCGATTACAAATCTTTCTGGATGGTCCGAAATTTGGTCATCAGGATAATATTGCGGACCAACTGGTAACTCTTGAACTAGTTCATTCATTAACGTATTCACATTATTACCTTGTAATGCAGAAACTGGGACAATATCCTTAAATGGCAAAGCATCTTTATATTGTGCAACAATATCTGGTAATTCATTTGGATTAACTGTGTCAATTTTATTTACCACTAAATAAATTGGCTGATTAATGTCTTTCAGATGATTAATAATAAAATCATCACCTGGGCCACGTTTTTCGTCTGCCGCTACTACGTATAAAACGGCATCCACTTCTGATAGAGCAGACATTGTTGACCGTTCCATAAAATCGCCTAACTTAGTTTTTGGCTTATGAACACCAGGTGTATCAATAAAAACAATTTGTGCATTTTTGGTAGTATAAATACCTTGAATTTTGTTACGCGTCGTTTGTGCAACGTTAGACATAATTGCTACTTTCTGACCAACAATATAGTTAAGTAATGTCGATTTACCAACGTTAGGCCGCCCGATCAAGGCAACAAAACCTGAATGAAATTCTTGATTATCCACTCTTTATCCTCCAAATACTGCCATCAACCGGGGTATAAAAATAATTAGACCAACAATTACCGCAAAGAGTGCAGCAATTAAAACACCACCAGCTGAGACATCCTTAATTTTTTTGACATTAAAATCAAATTGGTGACCAACAACCAAGTCACAAAATGATTCGGCCACCGTATTCATAAATTCAGCAGAAAAAACCGTAAAGATTGCCAAAAATAACCATAACCATTCCCAAGCTGCTACCCTCAACAATAGTCCGCAAATAATGACAATCACACTAGCGGCCAAATGGTAGCGCATGTTCCGTTCTTTTGAAATCACCATCCAAATACCTTGACTAGCATGACTCATTGCCTGTATTAAGCGGTGGTTTTTAGTTACTTGGTGTTTATCTTTTGAGTCCATACGCATCTAAAATTTTCTCCTGTAAGCTAAACATCTTTTCTTCGTCTGCAGGCTCCTCATGATCATAACCATTTAAATGTAAGAAACCATGGACAACCAGAAAGCCTAGTTCACGATCTTCAGAATGTCCCAGAAATAACGCCTGTTCTTTCACCTTATCGATCGAAATAAATAAATCTCCTAAATCTTTGGGAATCATTGCCGCCATTTCATCATCCATTACAATCTTTTCATCGTCATCGTTAATTGCAAATGAAATCACATCTGTCGCACGGTCTACTCCCCGGTATTTAGCATTAATTTCTTTAATTTCAGGATTTTTAACAAACGTTAACGACATTTCATCATTATCTTTGAGTTGTAACTGTTCCGCTGCAAAAGCCAACAATTTTTCAGCTAGTTGACGTTGATGGCTTGTCAACTCACCTTGGGTATGATCATAAAATTCTAAATCCATTATGCTTTCTCCTGATTAGCATTTTCCTCATAAGCAGTAATAATCTTGGCCACAACCGGATGACGAACAACGTCTTCTGCACTAAAATGAACAAATTCGATTGATGGAACATTAGCCAATATTTTTTGGGCACTAATTAAACCACTTCGGGAACCATGCGGTAAATCAATCTGTGAAACATCTCCGTTAACTACCATCTTAGAGCCAAATCCTAGACGAGTTAGAAACATTTTCATTTGAGCATTAGTCGTATTCTGGGCCTCATCCAAAATAACGAATGCATTGTCTAATGTTCGACCACGCATATATGCCAAGGGGGCAATTTCAATAACATCACGTTCCATTAGTCTTTCAGTATGATCAGCACCAAAAATGCCATTCAAGGCATCATAAATGGGACGCAGATATGGATCAACCTTTTCCTTAAGGTCACCAGGTAGAAAACCTAAACTCTCCCCAGCTTCCACGGCTGGACGAGTTAAAACGATCCGTTCCACTTCTCCACGCTTTAGTGCCGCAATCGCCATCGCCACAGCCAGATACGTCTTCCCAGTTCCGGCCGGGCCAATGCCAAAAGTAATATCATTATCTTTCATCGCATGAACATACTGACGCTGTCCAAAATTCTTAACCCGAATTGGCCGCCCCTTCCGGTCATTGATAATCTTTTCATTATAAAGATCAGCAAAATACTTTAATGTTCCCCGATGAGACATTTTCATCGCACTCACAATATCAGTGCTACTGATCATAATGCCTTGCGTTAACAGATCTACTAAACTCTGCAAAACATCCATGGTCAAATGGACATCCTCTTGTTCACCAGTGATTTTTAACTCTGTTCCAAAAGGATTAACTTGAACATTCATCCCTTCTTCAATGAGGGCAACATATTTATCCTGAGTTCCTAATAATCCAACCTCTACTTGCGGATTATCAATTTCAAAACTCATGGTAATTTCTTTTGCATCAGCTGCCAAAAACATTTCTCCTTTACTTTTTTTACTCATTATAGCATACGTTATTACGGTAATTTTACCTAGTTTACAGCTATCCATAATCAAGAACTTCGAATCGTTTCACACATTCCATCAATATGAAAAACCGCTAACAATGAAATCAAGATGCTAGCGGTTTCCCTGTGTTTTAAAAGTTGTATATTCTACTGAACTTGGCATTTTGTCAGCACTAATCATTCAAGCAATTAGGTCTTCACTACTTGCTTTGTAAAACCTTTTTCACTGTTTCATTAACAACCTTGCCATCAGCCTTACCCTTAACCTTTGGCATAATTGCACCCATCACCTTACCGAAATCCTTCATACTTTCGGCGTTAACTTCATTAATGGTTTCCTCGACAACTTTCTGAACTTCATCAGCGGTCATTTGTTTTGGCATATACTTAGCAACTACTGCCATTTCTTTTTGAGTGGCATCAACTAAGTCTTGACGACCACCTTTTTCAAATTCTGCTAATGAATCCTTTCGTTGCTTGTATTCCTTTGCCATTAATGCATTTTCTTCATCTGGTGTTAAGTCATGTCCTACCTTAATTTGTTCATTTTGAACGGAAGCCTTTAACATCCGGACTACACTCAATGTATCTTTATCCTTGGCCTTCATTGCTGAAATCATGTCTTTTTTTAATGTATCTAATAAACTCATTTTATAATCTCCTTTAACAAAAAACTCCCGTCAGGAAACGGGAGCTTTAAATATTTTAGTGACGACGCTTGTTTTTACGCTTACGTGCCGCTTCAGATTTTAACTTACGTTTTACGCTTGGCTTTTCATAGAACTCACGCTTACGGTATTCTTGAAGAGTTCCGTTCCGTGAAACCGTACGCTTAAAGCGCCGAAGAGCATCATCTAAAGATTCATTCTTACGAACGATTGTCTTTGACATTTTAAATTCCCCTCCCTCCGAGCTTAAAATCGTACTGTGTTTCGACTTAATTAAACTTGTCTTTACACTACGCAGTTTATTATAGACAACCGTTTAATCGGCGTCAATAAAAAATTTGCGTTTTTTTGAATTATTTTAATCCTTATTTTCTTTTTGAACGTCAACATGAAGTTCATCCAATTGTTCCTGATCAACAGTTCCTGGTGCTGCCGTCATAGGTTCAACCCCTTTAGAATTCTTAGGGAATGGAATGACATCACGAATGTTATCTGCTCCTGCTAATAACATTACCCAACGATCAAAGCCAAATGCTAGTCCACCTTCAGGAGGCATCCCGTTTTCCAATCCCTTAATCAAGAAGCTGAAACGAGCACGAGCTTCTTCTTTAGTGTAGCCTAATGCTTTAAAGACTTTTTCTTGCACTTTTGGATCATGAATTCTAATGGAACCACCACCAATTTCATTACCGTTCAAGATGATGTCATAACTTTGGGCGTGTGCCTTATGAGGGTCTTCGCCATCTTCTAGGTAATGCAAGTCTTCCTCATTTAACATGGTAAATGGGTGGTGAGCTGCAATCCACTTACCAAAGCCTTCATCATATTCAAACATTGGCCAGTTTACAACCCAGAGGTAATTCCATTGATTTGGCTTAATCATATCCATTTCTTGGGCAATTTTTTCTCTGAGGTATCCTAATGAATCAGCAACCACATGGAAGCTATCTGCAACAAATAGAATTAAGTCACCTTCATGAGCACCTAAACGTTCATTAATTGGTTCGGCTAGATCATTAATAAATTTAGCGATTGGTCCACTATAGCCATCCGCTGTAACTTTAACCCATGCTAACCCCTTAGCACCATAACGTTTAATATATTCTTCTTTTTTAGAAATATCCTTGCGTGAATAATGATCTGCCCCATTTGGTACACAAATAGCCCGCACATAGTTACCATCAGCAACTGTTCCAGAGAACACCTTAAAACTGCTATCCTTGACAATGTCGGATAAATCATTAATCAGCATGCCAAAACGAGTATCTGGTTTATCAGAACCATACTTATCCATGGCTTCTTGCCACTCCATCCGTGGGAATGGTGTTTTAACATCAACTCCCAGAGCTTCTTTCATAACTCGTTTAATTAAGCCTTCTGTCATATTCTGAATGTCTTGAGCAGTCGCAAAGCTCATTTCAGTATCAACCTGCGTAAATTCAGGTTGACGATCACCACGAAGGTCTTCATCCCGGAAACAACGTGCCATTTGGTAATAACGATCGACCCCTGCAGCCATCAATAATTGTTTAAACAACTGTGGAGATTGAGGAAGTGCATAAAAATGACCTGGGTATAAACGTGATGGTACTAAGAAGTCACGTGCTCCTTCTGGAGTTGACCGTGTTAAGTCTGGTGTTTCAACATCCATAAAATCATGATTATCATAATAATTATGGATAATTGAAGCAACTTTGCTCCGCAACTTCATGTTCTTCATCATTTCTGGACGTCGTAAATCAATATAACGATATTGAAGACGTAAATCTTCACTAGCGTCCACGTCATCCTTAACTTCAAAAGGCGGAGTTTGGGACTTAGCTAAAATATGTGCTTCCTGAAC
Source organism: Limosilactobacillus coleohominis (assembly GCF_016901675.1). GTDB lineage: Bacteria > Bacillota > Bacilli > Lactobacillales > Lactobacillaceae > Limosilactobacillus > Limosilactobacillus intestinavium. Next base: position 7,348 of record NZ_JACJKU010000001.1, on the reverse strand, counting down.
AGCTACTTCGATTTTTCCAGTTGGAATATCTGGGTTAATTTCTGAACGTTGGCGAACTAAACCACGCGCTTCAATAATGTATTCACTTCGACATTCATTAGCAACCTCAAATGCTTCAGGATCTTGTTTTTCGTCAAATACTAACTGAACAATTCCTTCACGGTCACGCAAATCGATAAAAATCAATCCGCCTAAATTCCGTCGCTTAGCTACCCAGCCTTTTAATACAACTTCTTCGCCAATTTGACTCTCACTGGTTCGACCTGCATAATTAGTTCTTTTCATTTTAATTACCCCTCAATGTGTTTTGCATAAACATCCGCAAAATTATCTAATAAGTCATTAAGTTTAACAGATACTTCTTTCCCGGTTGCCATCACCTTTAAATGAACATTGCCTTCTGCTAACTCTTGCTTACCAATTGTCAACACAACCTTGGCATTCAAACGGTCCGCTGTTCTAAACTGCGCTTTTGGTTTTCGTTCAAGATAATCACGATCAGCAGATAAGCCTGCCTCACGTGCGGCTTCTACTAGTTGCAAGCTTTCAATATTAGTTTCATGACCAATTCCAACAACGTAAATATCTAAATCATCACTGGTTGGTAATTTAATACCTTCATCTTGTAGCAATAATAGTAATCGTTCTTCACCGATTCCAAAGCCGACACCTGATATTTCTGGGCCACCAAGTTGAGCTACCAAGCCACTGTAACGACCACCACCACAAATAGTTGTGTAGCCGTTACCAAGTGACTTAGCTTGAACCATTACTTCAAAAATCGTGTGATTATAATAATCTAAACCACGAACCATGTCCGGATCAATTACATAATCAATGTCTAGCACGTCGAGCATTTTCTTAACTTCTTCAAACCGATCATGTGCTTCTGGTGTTAGGTAATCTAAAATTGAAGGTGCATCAGCAACGAATTGCTTATCACGTGGATCCTTACTATCAAGTACCCGTAATGGATTCTTTTCTAACCGTTCTTGAGAATCTTCACTTAATTCATCATAATGTGGCTTTAAATAGTTGATTAATGCAGTACGGTAGTCATCCCGACTCTTTTGGTCACCAAGTGTATTTACGGCTACCCGCAAATTCTTTAAGCCTAACTTTTTGAACAACTGTAAAGCCATTGCAATAACTTCAACGTCTGTTGCTGGATTATCGCTTCCAAACGCTTCCACACCAATTTGGTGAAATTCACGTTGACGACCAGATTGTGGACGTTCATAACGGAACATTGGTCCCATATAATAAACCTTGTAAGGCTTTTGATATTCGGGACCATATAATTTATTTTCATTAAATGCACGGACTACTCCTGCTGTCCCTTCTGGTCGCAATGCAATGTGCCGATCTCCCTTATCTTGGAAGTCATACATTTCCTTAGTCACCACGTCTGAAGTATCTCCTGCTGAACGAGCAAAAATATCATAACTTTCAAACATTGGTGTTCGAATTCCACGATAATCATATTTATGAAAAACCTGACGAGCTAAGTTTTCTACATAATCCCACCGTGCGGAATCCCCTGGTAGAATATCAGCTGTCCCTTTTGGCCGTTGATAGCGCATTTTGCTTCCTCCTCATTTAACCAATTAACAAAAAAACACCCTTGCTAAACAAGGGTGCAAAAGCACGGTACCACCTTGGTATCACTCATGGATAACGTCGCACTAGCGACGGGCATTGCCGGGCCTCAAAAGTGTCACTTAATTACGCTTCAATAGGTCTTTCACCATCACCTACTCGCTTAATCAGCAGTAATTAATCACTCTTTTTTCATCGGTCATTAATTATTAATTTACGTTAATAAGGTTACTCGTCATCGAAACGATAGTCAATGTTTTTCACTAAAACATCCATATTTCCTTGCTTTTCTTTTTAAGGATTTTTAAACTGAAGTAAAGTGATTGTTAACGGGGGTCATTCTTATCAAAAGCAAACCACTAAATAAATCAGCACTCGTAGGATGCACTTTTATTATCCTTGCAATCTTCATCCTTAGTGCACTAATCTACCATGATACGATTATCATCAACCCAACAACTATCCCAATTAAGTCCGGGCCTGGTATTAATTACTCAAGTGTAAATATGAAACAAAAAAAGCGGGTCTTCATTATTGGCGAGCGACGTAACTGGTACCGGATTCGCCTCAGCGATCACCAAAGTGCTTGGGTGCCAAGCTGGCTCATTCATTCCAAACGCCCTTTGAACAATCAAAATCATTTGGCTGGGGCAATCATTGCTATTGATCCTGGCCATGGTGGTAGCGATAGCGGTGCCGAATATAAAGATGATTCCGACAAAAGCAAATACATGGAAAAGACCTATACCCTAAAAATAGCTCAATCATTAGCTCATCAATTAGAATCTTCTGGCGCACAAGTGGTAATGACACGTTCAACGGATAAGGACGTTGGTCTAAAAGAACGGGTCCGAATTGCCGAAAATGATCATGTAGATTGTTTTGTCAGTCTCCATCTTAATTCCTCACCTACTCAAAACGAGGGATCCGGAATTACAACGTACTATTATCATCGTGGTCCATCAAAACAGTTAGCTAAAAAAGTTAGTCACCAGTTTAAGAATTTCCCAATTAGTAATCGCGGGGTAGAGTTTGGTGACTTCCTAGTAATTCGGGATACCAAATTACCGTCAATTCTTTGTGAAACTGGATATGTAAATACCAGCAAAGACTTCAAACTTATTCGTCAATCAAGTTTCCAGAAAAAGGCTGCCCATGCTATTGCTAAGGGAATTAACTTGTATCTAGCAAATCAATAATAGAAAGAAGCTTTATCAATGCAAAATCAAGAATGGTTTAATTCGTTGTCAATCGCACCGATTTCTTCATGGCAACCGGTTAGCGGTGGTGACATTAACGAAGCATATCAAGTCATAGCAGACGGTATTCCATATTTTATTAAGGTTCAACCTAACCAATCGCAAGAATACTTTGCCCATGAAAGAAGAGGCCTGCAAGAATTAGGAACTGTCATTAACACTCCAACGCCAATCGCTTCAGGTGACATTGATCATGATGCTTATTTAATTTTAAATTGGTTAACTGAAGGACCAGAAAATCAAAGTGCTTTGGGTACTACAGTAGCTAAAATGCACCAAAAACATCATGACCAATTTGGTTTCTATACAAATCACCATACTAAATCGTTAATCAAAGATAATTCTTGGAATAACAGCTGGCGTGATTTTTATATTAATCAGCGCTTAATTCCAGAAGTCAAGGTTGCTCAGCAAAAGCATCGTTGGTCAGAATGGCGCAATCAACATTTTCAAAATATGGTTAATGCTTTCGATCACTATTATTCAAAGCATCCTGTTACTGCAAGCTTGCTTCATGGTGATCTTTGGGCAGGTAATTACATGTTTACAGAAGATGGTACCCCCACTCTTATTGACCCAGATGCTCTTTATGGAGATCGTGAGTACGATTTAGCTATGACCACTATTTTCGGTGGGTTTACACCTGATTTTTATCAAGCATATAATGCAACGTACCCACTACAAGATGGTTTTGAAAATCGTCTTCCGTGGTATCAATTTTATTACCTTTGTATGCACTTAATTTTGTTTGGAGAAACTTATGGGCCTGCAGTAGACAATATTCTATCGAAATACTAATTTAATATAAAAATGACGCGAAACACTCGGATTATCCGAATGCTTCGCGTCAATTTTTTACTCAAAGGATGGAAAGGTGAGTTTATGAGTTATTCATTATCTCTTTAACACTACTTGTCAGAGGTAATTACAATGTCTGAAGGCTTAACTTCACTACCAAAGTATGGCTTCAATTCACTGTTGTAATCTTTAGTAAAGAAGTCTTGCTTGTTTAACTTGGTAATTTCCTTATTAGTCCAGTTTAACAATGACTTGTTACCCTTCTTAACACCTGGGGCAATGTATTGCTTAGGACCAATGCTCTTAATACCAACAGTGTACTTAGGATTATTCTTAACCCATGCATAGAGATAAGAATTATCATCAGCTAACGCTGCGGCACGGTTGTTCTTTAAGGCGTTGAATTGTTGAGTCTTAGAGTCAAACTTCAAAAGTGAAACGCCCTTTTGCTTACTAGTAAAGTAGTTTTCAGCAGTAGTACCTTTGGTAACAATTACCTTCTTACCCTTTAATTGGTTAACGTTAGTAATTGCCTTCTTCTTTGGAGAAACAACCCCAACTGAAACTTTCATGTAAGGTTTAGCAAAATCAACCACTTGTTTACGTTCAGGAGTTTGGGTAAAGTTAGCTAAAACAATATCAGCTTTGTTGGAGTTTAAAGTGTCAACCCGGTTGTTAGCATTAACTTGAACAAACTTAACCTTAACTCCCATATCCTTCGCCATTTGACGAGCTAAAGCAACATCATAACCAACACGCTTACCATTTTTGTTCACCCAACCATATGGAGGTAAATCACCAAAAACGGCTACCCGAAGCGTACCACGCTTCTTGATTGCGCTAACTGAGCTTGTATTTGAATCTGCGTTAGCAGTTGATGGACGTACCGCGGCGGTTGCCACCACAGCAGCGACACTCATTGCAGCAACTGCTGCTGTGATAATCTTTTTCCAATTAAATTTCATATTTATCTTCTCCTTATATTAAAAGTCCATGCTTGATAAGAATTCTTTTGCACGTTCTGTTTGAGGATGCTCGAAGAACTGCTTCCCTGGAGTTTGTTCTAGGATCTTGCCGTCTTCCAAAAATAAGACTTTATCAGCAATTTGCGATGCAAAGTTCATTTCATGAGTCACAATAATCATTGTCATGTGATCGCGATCTGATAATTCTTTAACGATATTTAGAACACCACGAACCATTTCAGGGTCTAATGATGCAGTAACTTCATCGAAAAGCATTAATTCAGGATGCATCGCTAATGCACGAACGATTGCAATTCGCTGTTTCTGTCCACCAGATAACTGCCTTGGGTAGGAATCGGCTTGGTCGGCTAATTGAACTCGCTCTAACAGTTCCATAGCTTCCTTCTTCACCTCCTCTCGTGGTCGGTTTTGAACCTTAGTAGGCGCTAACAGAATATTATCCATTACCGTTAAATTTGGAAATAAATCATAACTTTGGAAAACCATTCCAATTTTCTGGCGTAACCCTTGCCACGTCTTTGGCGATGGATCCACTTTTTCACCTTTGAAATAAATTGCGCCATCTTTAAAATCTTCTAGCCCGTTCAAGGTTCTAATCAATGTACTTTTCCCAGAACCTGAAGGTCCTAATAGGGTCACTACTTCACCCTTCTTTAAATCAAAACTAATATCATGAAGGGCTTGCCAGTCTCCATAAAATTTATTTAAATGTTCGACTTTTAAAATTTCTTCCGCCATATTATCACCTGTTTTAAATTAATAATGTTGTTTTGCTGTTAAGCGTTTTGCCCATAGTGACAATGGATAATCAACAATAAAGTATAGGATGAAAATTAATCCATAAACCCAGAACACGCCAGTCGGATGGGATTGATTATTAGCTTCAACAATTTGTTGACCAACATTAATAACATCCATAATACTGATGGTCATTAATAATGATGTGGTTTTGATAACCCGAGTAGCTAAATTAATGGTTGCTGGCAATTCCAGTCGAACCGTTTGTGGTAACAATACGTATCTAAACAACTGCCATTGATCCAATCCTAATGCCAAACCCGATTCTCGTTGATGTTTAGGAACGGATTCTAACGCTCCCCGGACAATATCACTAAACTCTGCAGCAACCCATAATGAGAATGCTAGAACGGCCATCCAAGTAGCTGGCATATTGACATTAAATTGACGTGGCAAAATGTAGTAAACCAAGAACAGTAACACAATCGTTGGAACAATTCTGAAAAATTCCAAGTACAACAATAAAATTAAACGAATAATTCTACTTTTTAGGGTTCTCAACAACCCAAAGATTGTCCCTAATGCCAACCCAATTATTAGGGAAATTGCAGCAATCCATACAGCAGTCCAAAGGCCACCCATTAATCGTGCAAAATTACTTCCTTCAAATAAAACATTAATCCCCGAATGAGCCATATCGAACCCTCCTTTCAAGCCAATCTAAAATGATAATCAACGGAATTAAAATAATTGCGTACGCAATGACTAAGACCAACAAATATTCATTTGAGCGGTAGTACATTCCGATTAAATCTAGTGCTGTATTAGTTAATTCAGGAATAGCAATCACCGAGAAAATCGACGTCTCCTTAATTAAGAAAATCACATTCGCGGAAAATGCTGGTACACTCAGCGTTAAACCTTGAGGCAGGACCACATAGCGCGCCATTTGCCAAGGGCTCATTCCCAGAGCTTTTCCTGCATCAATTTGCGATTTGCTGATCCCATTAAAACCACCGGTAAATCCTTCAGCCATATAGGCTCCTCCAAGAAAGATTAAACCAATAATTCCGCTCGTTTCAGCGGAAAGTTTAATCCCTAATACAGGAAAACCATAGTACAAGAAGAATAATTGAATTAATAACGGAGTATTTCTTCCGATTTCAACATATGCTCCCAAAATTTTTCCTAATATTGGAACTTTAAAATAACGTATTAAACTAGTAATGATACCAACAATCACCGATCCAACAATTCCGATTAAAGATAACCATAAAGTCAACTGGAATCCTTTCACGAAATTCGGTAGGCTTTGTTGGATAACTGTCCAACTCATCTTTCTTCTCCATCCTTTCAAATCTAAGGCAAACAAAAAGGATCACTAGCTATCCATGACTAGTGATCCTTAACATTTGTTAGGAATTAATTGTCCATCTCTAAGAGATTCATTATTACTGTACCCCAAAAAGATGTCCAACTGAAGCCATGTCAGCTCGACTTAGAATGTGAGTACAGCAACAACAAGTAAAGTTTGACATGGTTAATTCCTCCTCTTCATAAAGTATGTTTATACTATAAGTTTTTACTTACTAAATGTCAATACTAAATCTTCATTTTTTCTAATAATTCTATTAATTATTTTTCATAAAGGATGGTTACAGGGCCATCGTTTTCTAAATCAACCTTCATATCAGCACCGAATTCACCCGTTTCAACATGAATTCCAGTAGCCGCCAATTTTTGATTGAACTTTTCATAAAGCGGTTTTGCCAAGGATGGCTTAGCGGCTTTTGAAAAGCCAGGCCGGTTTCCATGCTTAACATCCGCATATAACGTGAATTGAGAAATGGATAAAATAGCACCATTAACATCGGTTAATCCTAAATCCATTTTTCCAGGTTCACTTTCAAACACGCGTAAATTAGTAACTTTATGAACCATATAATCTAAAGTATCTTCTGTATCATC